>CAZCGB010000626.1:0-2307 GCA_964498045.1 uncultured Isosphaeraceae bacterium | reverse complement strand
CGGTCAGGACCCGCTGTCGGGCCTCTTTGACCGCCCATCCGCCGACGATGTCGCTCTGCCGCTTGCGCACCTCGTGCGTCGCCGTCTTCACCGCCTTCTTGAACCGGGCGACGAAGAACAGCAGGAACGGCGTGACGCCGATCGCGATCATGGCGAAGTCGAAGTCGAGCCAGATCATGATGCCGACCATGCCGACGATCGTCAGAAGGTCGACGAAGATGCCCAGCGTCGCCGATGACGCGAAGTCCTGGATCGTCGCCACGTCGTCGGTGATCGTGCTCAGCAGGTTGCCGCTCTGGTGCGTGTCGTAGTACGAAAGCGACAGGCGGTGCAGGTGGTGGTACACCTTCATGCGCAGGTCGTTGGCGACCCACTGGCCGACGCTTTCGGTGTAGTAGTTGTCGATGTACCCCGCGACCGCGCCGACAAGCGCGATGACAACCGTGAGGATCGCCGCCGCGAGCGCCAGGCCCATCTTGCTCTGGCCCAGCGATGTGTCGTGGATCCACGCCAGCGACGCCGGCAGCCTGTGGTTCCCGATGACGCTGTCAAGCACGATCTTCAGCGGCCACGGCGCGGCAAGGCTCATCGCCGTCTCAAAAAGCATCGCGATCAGCACGATCGTCAGCCAGCCTTTGTAAGGACGCAGCAACTGCACGATCAGTCCAGACATGCCCTTGCGCGGCGCGTCAGCCGGCGCGTGAAGGGCTGAAACGCCTGCTGTTGGAACAGCGGCCGGAGACGGATCGGTCTTGGAGGTCGGGGTGTCCATCGTTCCTGGTCTTGGGTTGTTTGCTGCATCAGGTCGCAGCGATCAATCGATCTGCTGCACCCAGACCATCAGGCCGTTGAATGGGTTGCCGCGCGTGATCACGCCATACTGCTGTGTGTTGCGCCAACGCACCTGACGGCCGACTGAGATGCTCGCCTCGATCGCGTAACTTTGGTTCTGGTCAATTCTGTCCGCCGCGGCGGTCAGCACGAACGGCACGGGCACCTGTCCCGGCTTGGAAATCACCTGCTCGGAAAGCACGACCGGCTTGTCCGGCGTGGAGACGTCCACAAGCCGCGCGGTGACGACAGCGTCACCCGGCAGCGCGATGCGCTCGCGGTACGTGATGACTCCGGAGACCTTCACGCCGTCGCCGTAGTTCGCCTTGGAGGTGCGCGCGGCATTGGTGGTCGCGCAGCCGGTGAAGGACGCGGCGAGCGAGGCGAGCAACAGCGACATGATCAACGTGGCGTGGCGCATGCGGGGTTCCTGTTTCGGGGATCGGGGCGCACATGGTAACGCAAGCGGCTCACGGCGCGGCAGGCCGAATCGAGCGCGACGTGGCAAGCCTGAATCGTGCCTTTTGTCGCGATCGCCCCTATTCTGTGCATTCCTCATGAACGATTCGCCTTCACACCAGTTGCTGGTCCGCACGCGCTTCGCGCCATCGCCTTCGGGCCACCTGCACGTCGGCGGGGCGCGCACCGCGCTGTTCTGCTGGGCGTATGCGAAAGGCAAAGGCGCAAGCGGTGGGGGCGGGAAGTTCATGCTGCGTATCGAGGACACCGATCAGAAGCGATCATCCGAAGCCGCCAGTCTTGGCTTCCTCGAAGACCTCAAATGGCTCGGCATTCTCTGGGATGAAGGGCCGGTGCTTGATGGGGTTGGTGGAGGCGAGGCCGGGCCGTACTTCCAGTCCGAGCGGCTCGACATCTACAACAAGTACTTCGATCAACTGCTGCGCGAAGGCAAGGCCTACGAAGCCTACGACTCGGCGGAAGAACTCAAGTCGATGCGCGACAGGGCCGCCGCCGAGAAACGCAACTTCCGCTACATCTTCGCTGAGCAGCACGCCGATTCCGCGAAGATCGAGCGACAGAAGAAAGAAGGCCGCTCACCAGTCATTCGCTTGAAACTGCCGACGGGCTTCGGCAGCGTCACCGTTCACGATCAGGTGCGAGGCGATGTCACCGTCAACGAGTCCGAACTCGACGACTTCGTCCTGCGCAAAGCCGACGGCTTTCCCACGTACCACTTCGCGGTCGTCGTGGATGATGAACTGATGGGCGTGACGCACGTCATCCGCGCCCAGGAGCACCTGAGCAACACGCACAAGCACGTGCTGCTGCAACGCGCGCTGGGTTTCAAGACGCCCGTATACGCGCACGTGTCGATCATCACCAACCCCGACGGGTCGAAGATGTCCAAGCGCGACAAGGACAAAGCCTTGCGCGCAGTCGTCAAGACTCAGAAGTTGAGTGAATCTCCCCGACGCCCATGCATTGCAATGTATGGGCGTCAGAATGACGCGACCG
>CAZCGB010000625.1:0-2309 GCA_964498045.1 uncultured Isosphaeraceae bacterium | reverse complement strand
GGCGAGGTGGCCAAGCTCTTCGCCGACGCCGGCGTGATCGCCATCACCAGTTTCATCTCGCCCTACAAGGCCGACCGCGACAACGTGCGCAAACTGCATGAGGCGGCCAACCTGCCGTTCATCGAAGTGTATGTTGACTGCGACATCGCCGTGGCCGAGCAGCGCGATCCCAAGGGGCTGTACAAGAAGGCCCGGGCGGGTGAGTTGAAGGGCTTCACGGGCATCGATGATCCCTATGAGGCGCCGAGCGACCCCGAACTGCACATCAAGACGCACGAGATGAGCATCGAGGAGAGCGTGCAGGCGCTGCTTGATCTGCTTGAGGACGAGGGCGTGCTCGAACCGTAAGAACGGGCAAACGCTGAAATGTCAAAACGCCGAAACGCCGAAACGCCGAGATTCTCATTTCGGCGTTTCGCGTTTTGACGCTTGTGTTTGGCTCTCACTGCGCGCTGATGGCGTTCGGTGCCCAGCGGCTCATGTCGGCGCTGAGACGACCGAGCGATTCGGCTTCCACATGCCCATCCAGATGACTGATGGGAATCTTGTCGCCGGGAAGACGCGAAACCGGCACGCCGGCCGGCCCGCCGCCGGTGTACACGACCTGGCCTTCCGTGGGGCTGCCGCTGGTGGTATCGATGGACCATTGCAACACCGGGTTTCCTGCGGCATCCATCACCTGCGGCGCGCGCAATTCGCAATAGCCCAGGATCCCAGCGACACCAGTCGGATTCGGCAATGCCACACCCTTTGCTTCGCTCGCGCCAAAAACGATGATCTTGGTCGGATTGAGCACCTCGGACATGCGCGATGCGACGTAAGCCCTCTTGCCGTCATTCCATGGGCTGTGATCGGCGGGGCCGTGGAACGAATCACCGCCGAGGAAGATCGAGTTCAATCCATAGGAGGGGACCCGCGCAATACCGAGCTCGGTTCCGCTGATGCTCGCCGGGCCATACGCGCCGCTGGCGCTGCCGTTGCCGTATTCGGCCTCCAACCGCGAAACCAATTGCTTGTCGCGGCTGTCGTTGAAGTACGCGATCCAATTGTGATCAAGGTAGGGGGCGAGCCGCCAGACATACGACGATGCGTCGTTGGCGGCGGCGGTGCCCGCGCTGTCAAGGTCATAGCCGGATTTGAGCCGCGCGTTGATGTCCAGCGCGCCGCCGCCGGCGATGAAGTCCTGGGCCCTGACGTACCCCGGCATGAGCAGGCCGTCGTTCTCGCTGGCGTAGGCGATGTACCCAGCGGTCATCTGTCGAAGGCTGTTGAGTGACTCGGCGCGTTCTGCTCCCGCCCGCGCGCTGCGCAGCGCGACAAGCACGACCCCGACAAGCACGAAGATGATCGCCAGCACCACCAGCAGCTCGATGAGGGTGAATGCGGCCGCACGGCGATAATGAAGATATGAGGAGTGTGTGGTCATGGTTCAAACTCGCGCGGACCCAGACGGCCGCTTGCGATGGGGCAATGCAACGCGGCTGGATGATCACGCTCCGCCGAACACGCGCACGTCGTCGTAATCGTCCACGACTTTGGCATTGGTCAACGGGTCGTTGGCGGCAAGTGGGGGCGACGTGATGTTGTCAATGGGGCCCGATTCGCTTCCGGGGCCATCCAGTCGTGAGAAGAACACGCCGTCGGGTCCGGCGGAAATCAGGCACAAGCTGCCTTTGGCCTGGTTGGCGATCGCCGGATGCGCGAGCATGCGGCCGAGCGTGGCGTCCAGATCGGACGCGGTCATGAGAATGCTCTGGGTCGTCTGATCCTTCGCCAATTCGCCGAGCGATGTTGATTGAAGGTACGGCAGGCTGCCGCCACGCAGGAACTGCGGCGCCGGGGTGTTGTTGGCCGCGGCGACGAGCGGGCCGCGCTCGCGCAACTGGCGAACGAACAGCATCGGCTGACCCCATGAATCAACCAGATCGGGAATGAGCGTGGTGGCGTCGCCCGCGTTATTCGTCGCCGGCGCATAGCTCGCCTTCGCCAAATCCCCCGGCCCCGGTGTGAAGTACGGCGCGCGCGGTTTGCCGTTGACGACAGGCCCTTCGCCGATCTTGCGCGTGTCGACCACCAATTGCCACTGCCCGCCGCCGGCAACGGTCCAAATCGCTTCCACCATCGAACTGGTGCTGGTGGCCTGCGTCTTGAAGTTCTGATAGTCGGTGTCGGCGGCGCTGCCGGCCAAGTCGGTCGGCCCGAGCACGCGGAAGCCGCCGAGAAGATCAAGCAGCGCGTTTTCCGTACTGGTGATCAGCGGACTGTTCGCCAGCACGACCTCCGGGATCACACCCGGCAGGCGGCCGTTC
>CAZCGB010000624.1:0-2312 GCA_964498045.1 uncultured Isosphaeraceae bacterium | reverse complement strand
GAAGTCGGCATCTTCGCCATCACCCGGGAGCGCGTCTCGCAAAGGCTCAGCCTGTATGCGGACGTCGGACTTTCGCCGGAGTCGATGACCCTCAGCCCCGTGGCTGTGTATAACGCGATGGCGTTTGACCTGGGGACGATCAAGGAACCGATCATCTTCGTGGACATCGGCACGCAGGCGACGGATGTGATCATCGCAGACAGCAACCGCTGTTGGATCCGTACGTTTCCCCTCGGCGGCACGCATTTCACGGAGGCCATCGCCGAGTCGTTCAAACTGTCGTATTCCAAGGCTGAGAAACTCAAGCTCGAGGCTTCCGACAGCAAGTACGCCAAGCAGATCATGCAGGCGATGCGACCTGTGTTCAGCGACCTGCTTCAGGATTTGCAGCGGTCGATTGGCTACTACCAGAGCCTGCATCGCGAGGCTGAATTGAAGACCATGGTCGGCATCGGCTCGACCTTCAAGATTCCCGGCCTGCGCAAGTTCCTTGGCCAGCAGCTTCAGATCGATGTTGTTCGCCTGGATGAGTACAAGAAGATCAGCGTCACCGGCCGCGAAGCGGCTTCATTTGCCGAGAACGCCGTCAACATGGCGACGGCGTACGGCCTCGCGCTGCAGGGCGTCGGGGCGGCGCCGATCAACGCCAATCTGGTCCCCGTAAAGACGCTGCGCGAATCGATGTGGCGCAGCAAGACCAAGTGGTTCGCGGCTGCGGCAGCGGTCATGCTTGTCGGTGCGGGAATGATGCTGTTCCGTCCGATCCTGGATCAGCGTCGCATGGAGCCCGTGCCACCCGGGAGCGTGCAGGGGGTCATCAGCCGCGGCCAGGGCTACAAGCAGCAGTATGAAACCATGCAGGCCAGCAGCGATGTCGGCGCGAGCGCGACAAACGTGCTGACACTGCTGGATTACCAGCGCGTCTGGCCGTATCTGGTGCACGATGCCGCATCGGCCCTTGCCTCGACCAATCCACAGGAAGTCCTTCTTGGCGGTGATGTGGATGCCATTCTCAAGCTCGATCCCAAGCAGCGCAACCTTGTTCAGCTGCGCCGGCTTGAAGGCGGGTACATTCCGCCCGAAGGCCAGAGTACGACTCGTCGAATCGCCGTGACACTCAACGTTGAAGTCAGTCATGATCGTCCGGATGTGTTTCTCAACGACACCGTGGCGAAGTGGCTGCGCGACAATTCCGAGCCCACCGGGCCTCGTCAGAACTGGCCGTACCGCATCATCAGCGCGACGATCAAGACCAACCCGGACAAAATCAACCCCGTTGTCGTGGGCGACGATTCCAAGAAACCAACTGCGGTCGCTGCGGCCAATCCAAAGCCAACGGTCGGCGGGTTTTCGACGGGCGCATCCCCATCCAAGCCTCGAACATCTGCTGGGCCGGCTGCCCGTGATGGCAGCGGCGGTGCGGCTGGAGCCTTGCGCGGAATCAGTGGCGGCGGACAAGCTGCCCCTGGCGAGGGTGTTGGCGACTCGGGACGCGGAACGACAGGCGGAGGCGAAGTGTCGGGGTCGTCCGGCTCCACCCCCGCCGGCGCGACGGGCATTCCCTCGATACCAACCAGCTCAGGGGCAGGCGGCGGCGGCAATGCCGGCGAAGCCCACAATCTCAATGAAATGGCTCCGCCTCCGGTGAAGCCGTCGCTGTATCCCAACGGTTCGACGTACTACCTGCTGCCCATCACATTTGAGGTTGAGTTGATCGATCCCAGTGCGCCAACAACACCGGCCGCGCCCGCAGCCGCCGCATCCGCTTCCGCCGTCCAGGCCGTCGTCACGAAGGGAGCTGCCTCATGAATGCGCACCAAGTTCTGGAATGGGTCAAGTCGAATCTTGTGATCGTGATCTTCGCAGTGGTGATGATCGCAGCGCCGGTTGCGATGTACTTCGTCGCCGGCGGCATGAACGCGAAGGTCAAGCAGGAAGTCAACAAGCGTGCTGTCCAGCTCACTCAGATGGACATCAAAGTCGATGTCAACGGACAACAGGTCGTACCCACCGAAGACCTGCTCAAACAGTATGAACAGGTCACCAAGACGCTCGCCGATGACGCCGCCGCCGTGCAGAAGAAGGCGTTGGAGTTCAACCGCAAAGGCCGCGATGTGTTGATGCCCGGCGTGTTCCCGGAGCCTCCGTCGTATCGGCTTGAATCCATTCCAAAGGATTTTCACGAGCGCGTCGTCAGCGCGTACGACCAGTTGCTCAAGGATGTGCGCGCCGGCGCGCCGCCGGAGCTGGAGACGCTCAGGATCGAGCTCGAAGGCTTGCGGAATCGGTTTATCACGCAAGATCTCAAGAAG
>CAZCGB010000623.1:0-2313 GCA_964498045.1 uncultured Isosphaeraceae bacterium | reverse complement strand
GACTGCGGCGACGGCGTCAGTGTGATGCCCGCAGGCACGCCGTCCAACCGCGTCATCGAACGGCTGAACAACGGCGTGATTGACGGCGTGCTTGCTGATTTGCGCAGCCGCTTTGACCTGGTGATTTTCGACACGCCCCCGGCGGTCGTCGCCGGTGACGCACTCATGCTTGCGAACAAGCTTGACGCTGCCATCCTCGTCGTTCGCGCAAATCAGGAGCATCGCGGCCTGGTCGCACGCATGATCAACCGCCTGGGCGACACGCGCTGCAGCCTGGTCGGCGTTCTGCTGAACCGGCCGCGCAACATCGCCGGCGGGTATCTCAAGAAGAACTACGCGGCCATGGCCGAATACACGCGCAGTGGTTCGGCGAGTTGATCCTTCCCTCTGGTTGTCACCTTCGTTTGCACGATCACGCACCGTCAGGAGCCGTCTTGTGACCCCATCAGCCCAGCGACGCTGCTTGGTCACGGGGGGCGCCGGCTTCATCGGCTCGCATCTCGCTGAGCACCTTGCGGCGCGCGGCGATCACGTGGTCATCGTCGACAACCTGTCCACTGGCCGCCGCTCCAATCTGCGCGGCATGCCGACCTCGCAGCACACGTTCGTGCATCGCAGCGTCAGCGAGGCGCTTCGCGATTTCAAGCCGGGCATGTTCGACGAGATCTACCATCTCGCGGCTGCGGTCGGCGTGCGACTGGTCATTGAGCGCCCGATCCATACGATCGAAACCAACGTTCTGGAGTCGATCGACCTGCTGCGCTTTGCCGCCGCATCAGGAACGCCGACGCTGATCGCCTCCACCTCGGAGGTGTACGGCAAGGGCAGCAAGACGCCGTTCGCCGAAGATGATGACGTGGTCTACGGCCCGACGACGCTCAACCGCTGGTCATACGCCTGCTCCAAGGCGATCGATGAGTATCTTGCCTTGGCCCATCATAAGGAACATGGCCTGCCGGTGGTCATCGCCCGGTTCTTCAATACCGTCGGGCCGCGGCAAGTGGGTGAATACGGCATGGTGCTGCCGCGATTCGTCGCTGCGGCGATGAATGGCCAGCCCCTCGAAGTGCATGGCGATGGCGGACAATCGCGCTGCTTCTGCGATGTGCGCGACAGTGTTCCCGCCCTGCCCAGGATGCTGGGAACTTCCGCTTGCCATGGCCGCGTGCTGAATCTTGGTGACGATCAGCCGATTCGCATTCTTGACCTTGCTGGAATCGTGAAGCGCACGCTCGGCAGCGAGTCGCCGATCCGTTTGATTCCCTACGCCGATGCGTTCGGCAAGAACTTCGACGACTTGCGCGATCGGCGGCCGGACTTGACCCGGGTGCGCCAGGCCGTCGGCTTCAAGGCCCGCATTCCGCTTGAGCAGACCATTCGCGATCTGGCGGAGGAAATCTGCCACACTGGTGATGCGCCGCGCGACATGGCGCATCCTGAACCCGCGGAGGCTCGGGCGACATGAACAGCCTTCTTGCGCTTGACACAGCAGCAGCGACAACGCCGGCACATGCCAGTGCCGCCGCGACCGCAAGCGCTGTTGACCTGCTCAATGGCTATTCGCATGTGTTCGTGACGGCGTTCGTGATTACGCTGATTGCCACGCCGTTCGCCATGCGCGTGGCGCAGGCCATCGGCGTCGTCGACAAGCCCGATTTCAAGCGCAAGACTCATACGCACCCGATTCCATACCTCGGAGGAATGGCCGTGTTTGCGGGCGTGGTGGCCGCCATCGCGGTGAGCTATCTGCCGTCCGGCGATGTGCCGATCGCCTTCGCGCCGGTTCCTCTTGCCGTGGTGATCGGAATGGTGGCGATCACGTTCACCGGGCTTGCGGATGACATCTGGGGATGGGATCCGCGATTGAAGATCGCCGGGCAGCTTGTCGCCGCCGCGGCGCTGGCGATTGAGAACGTGGGGGTCAACGTCGCGCGCGGCATGCTCACGGCCTTCCTTCCGGATTCGTCGTTGATGCTGCACATTCCCACGCCGATGGGCGACGTCACGTTGGATGTCGTGTACTGGGTGGGCACCGCCATCATCGCCGTCTTTGTCGTCGGCGGATGCAACGCTGCCAATCTCATTGACGGGCTCGACGGCCTGCTCTCGGGCGTGACAGCGATCACCGCGGTCGGTCTTCTGCTCATCAGCATCTTCATGTTGCATCAGATTCCTGAAGACGCGTTGCAGTCGGACACAGGCGTGCTTGCCGGGGCCCGGATTGTGCTGTGTCTGGCGGTCTTGGGTGCGACGCTCGGATTCCTGCCGTACAACTGGAAACCGGCGGTCATCTTTCTCGGCGATTGCGGCAGC
>CAZCGB010000622.1:0-2315 GCA_964498045.1 uncultured Isosphaeraceae bacterium | reverse complement strand
TCGCGCCGGTTTCGGCGGCGTCGGCGCAAGCCATTCTGAATCAGAACTTCGACAATGTCCCGGCGCTGTTCACAACGCAGGGCGGCTGGGCCCAGGTCAATGGCAGCGTGGCCCCCGGAGGCGGAACCTGGCATCAGGGAGCCACCGGCATTTCCGCTCACGTGGGCGCGAGCAACGCATGCATCAGCAATGATTTTGGCGCGGGATCCGGCGTGGCAACCATCAGTTCCTGGTTGATCACCCCTGTCGTGACGCTTGAGAACGGCCAGACGCTGCAGTTCTACACGCGCACGCGCAATCCGGTGTCCGCGCCCGATCGCCTGCAGGTGCGCCTGAGTCTCGCCGGGGCGGACACCACTGGGCTGACGGCCAATGGCGTCGGCACCTTCACCACGCTGTTGCTGGACATCAATCCGAATCTGACCTTTGCGGGGTATCCCACGGCGTGGACCGCGTACTCGGTCACGCTCTCGGGAATCCCCGCACCGACACAGGGGCGCATTGGTTTCCGGTACTTCGTGACCAACGGCGGACCGGCTGGAATCAATTCCGACGTGGTGGTTATTGATACGCTCACGCTGACGGCCACCGCCACCAATACCTGTCAAAACCCGCTGCCGGCGTGCAACGGCGACGTCTCGCCGGCGGGCGGTGACGGCGCTGTCAATGTCGCGGACTTGCTCACCGTGATCACCAACTGGGGCATGACCGGTCCGCCGCGGCCAGCGGGAGACACCGCGCCGCTTCCGAACGGCAATTGCGTCGTGAATGTGGCGGATTTGCTGGCTGTCATCTCAACCTGGGGCACTTGTCCGGGGCCGGTTGGCGCGTGCTGCACGCCAAGCGGACAATGCACGAGCCTGCAGACGCAGGCGTCATGCGTCGCGCTTGGGGGCGTGTATCAGGGCAACAACTCTTCGTGCGCGCAGGTGAATTGTCCGCAGCCGAACAACGACATCTGCGACACAGCGATCGCCATTCCCATCGGCGGATCGGCAAGCGAGAATCTTCAGACCGCCACGGTGGATTTCTCGCCGACGTGCAGCGGCGTCGTAGCCGGGCAGGGCCGCTGGCACAAGGTAGTTGGCATCGGCACGAATCTCACGGCCAGCACATGCGCATCTGCAGGGGCATTCAACGCACGCCTCACTGTGTACTGCGGGCCGAACTGCAATCGGTTGATCTGCGTCGCTGCGGCCGACAACAACACCTGCGCGGGAACCCAGGAATCGGTCACGTGGTGTGCGGCCAATGGCCAGACGTATTGGATCCTCGTGCATGCGCAGACGATCAATCCCGGCCAGGGTCTGTACACGTTGACCATTTCCGGCGGCAGCGCGTGCAGTGGCGCGGCGCTGTGTGCCCCTGTGAATGACAGTTGCGCGAGCGCGATCCCCATCTCGAACGGAGTGACCGCGTACAGCACAATCGGCGCGACAACCGACGGCAACCCTGTTGCGGTCGGCGCGTGCAATGACTCGGGCGCGACGCAGACCGCCGCGGACATCTGGTTCCGATACACCGCGACATGCACCGGCACGCTTCGTGTGACCACATGCGCGCAGCTGGGCGGGTCCACGGATTACGACTCCGACATCGTGATCTACACCCTTGGCGCATGTCCGCCGCCCGATTCCGCCCGCATCGGCTGCAACGATGATGATCCGAACAACCCTTGCGGACAGGCACTTCCATATGCCAGCACGGCGACAGCAGCGGTCGTCTCGGGCCAGCAGTACCTGATCCGCGTCGGCGGGTTCTCGGACGAGAAAGTGGACTTCGGCTCGGGAACGCTGAACATCACGTGTGGGCCGTAGTTCAGGCACGTCGCGCCGTTGCCAGGCGCGAGGACGGCGTGTTCCAGGCCGGACCAGACCAGATCGCAGCGAACACCTTCGACGCCAGGCTGTGCGAATTGGGCAGGCGGCCGGGTACGGAGGTCGATTCGGGAGTTCCAGAAGGTGATTGGAACGTGGGGGAGATGCGCTCACCTATTCCGGTGAGCGCGGCTGGCGGGGATGCCGCAGGCCTGTTTCCTGCCGATATTTCCGCGCGTGCGTATTGCATCTCCATTTTTCCAGTGCATAATGGCCATTGAAAGGACGTCGTGGGGCGCGTGGCGGAGGACGGATCTTGGTTCGGTTTTCAAGTGAGAAAAACAGGTTGCGAAGTCGCGCGCGGCGTGTGCCGGCGACCGACTGATTGTTCGTTTTGCTTTGACATCAACAACAGAACAGGCGTGATCATGCCTTTGGCTACGCGTGTGGCCACGCGCATGGTGACGGTCCCCGAAGGAGGTACCGATCGTGAGAAAC
>CAZCGB010000621.1:0-2316 GCA_964498045.1 uncultured Isosphaeraceae bacterium | reverse complement strand
CGAATTCGCCGCCAAGTTCCGCGATCAGCGCCCGCCAGAGCCGTATAACGGCAAAGGCATCAAGTTCGACACTGAAGTCATTCAACGCAAGCAGGGCAAGGTCTTCGGCGCGTAAGGCCTGCAAGCACCGTCCGATTCACCCTGGCTCGTCGCATCGCATCGCACTCATCTTCCGGAAGTTTGTCATGAATCGCATCCAACTCAAGAGCCACAAGCGCCTGCGTCGCAAGAAGGGTCTGCGCAAGCGGATCATGGGCTACCCCGGCCAGCCGCGGCTGAGCGTCTTCCGCTCGGCCAAGCACATCTACGCGCAGGTGATTGATGACCTTTCGGGCAAGACGATCGCGTCAGCCTCCACCAACGAGAAGGGCGCGAAGTCTTCCACGGGCGGCAACTGCAACGCCGCCGGCACGGTCGGAACTCGCCTGGCCGAGCGCGCCAAGGCCGCCGGCGTCGAGGCCATCGTGTTCGATCGCAACGGTTTCCGCTACCACGGCCGCATCAAGGCTCTTGCCGATGCGGCGCGAAAGGCCGGCCTCAAGTTCTGAATTTCGACTTCTGATTTCTGACCTCTGACTTCTGGACACCCATGGCAGAACTGCTCGACGAATCCTCTTCACTCGAATCGACCACGGTCGGCGTATACCGCACCTCGGCCACCGTCAAGGGCGGCCGTCGATTCTCATTCTCCGCGCTGGTGGTTGTCGGCGATCGCGGAGGCCGCGTCGGTCTCGGCTACGCGAAGTCCAACCAGGTGCCTCAGGCCATTGAAAAGGCCCAGAAAGTCGCCAAGCGGAAGATGAAGGGCTACCCGATGATCGGCCGCACGCTTCCGCATGCGGTGCTCGGTCGGTATGGAGCATGCAGCGTGCAGCTTGTGCCTGCGTCGCCCGGCACGGGCGTCATCGCCGGCGCGGCGACTCGCGCGGTTCTCGAAATGATGGGCGTCCAGGACTGCCTGACCAAGGCGTATGGATCAACCAACCCGAAGAACCTCGTGAAGGCCGCGCTCGATGGATTGAGCAAGTTGCGCACGAAGGAAATGGTCGCTGAACTTCGCGGCGTCGAACTCGGGCTTTCGCAGGTCGAAGAGGCCATCGAACGAAGCAAGGCGTTCATCACGACTTCCGGCACCGGTGAAAAGGCCAAGGCGCCTGTCAACACCGTCGGCATGGACAGCAAGGGCGGTCGCGGTGGCCGCGGCGGCGATCGACGTGGCGGCGGCGGTGGTGGTCGCGGTCGTCGGCAGCCGTCGAGTGACGACGCGGCAGCACCGGATGGATCCACTGACGCCACCGCGACGGCGTGAATCACCTGCAAGAGTCACGGCACGGCTGGGAAACTGAATTGAATCGGATCGATGGCCCACAGCGGCCTTGGAGAGTTCGTCATCATGATGATCCATGAGATCACAACCAAGACTGGCAAGCACAAGAAGCGCGTGCGCGTTGGACGCGGCGAAGCCAGCGGACTGGGCAAGACTTCGGGCCGCGGCCACAAGGGCGCGAAGTCGCGTTCCGGCTGGAGCCTCAAGCCCCAGTACCAGGGCGGCCAGATCAATTTCATTCAGAAGATGCCGAAGCGTGGCTTCAGCAACTTTGAATTCGAGACCGTCTACGCCATCGTGAACGTGAAGGCCATCGACGCCGTCGTCAGCAACGGCGACGAAGTCTCGGCTGAATCGCTCGCTGCGGCCGGTCTTCTTCGCGACACTAAGCTGCCGCTGAAGGTCCTCGGTGAAGGCGAGATCACCAAGAAGGTCAAGGTCACCGCGAATCGGTTCTCGGCGTCCGCAAAGGCCAAGATCGAGAAGGCGGGCGGCTCGGTTGTTGAAATCCCGGACACGAAGTGGACGCGCAAGGGCATTGTGGAGCACAAGCCCAAGGTTCCGCTGCGTCGTCGTCGCAAGGCCGGCCAGTCGCCTGACCCCGCAACTGCCTGGGCGGAGCGCGCCGCGGCTGCCGCCAAGAGCGGCAAGGCCAAGGCCGAGAAGTCCAAGGAAGCTCCGGCGGCCGACGCGCCTGCTGCGGCGAAGGAGTAGGCACGGAATCGCTGCGGATCGCAGCCTATCGTTGCCGCTCCCCATCGCACCGTCTGGATCGGATGCACGAATCGTTCGCTCGCCAACTGGCGGATTGACCTCACGACATGCTTCAGGCTGTTCTCAACATCTTCAAGATCCCGGAACTGCGCAACCGCGTGCTGTTTTCGCTGGGCATGCTGTTGATCTACCGTCTGGGCTTCTGGATCCCGCTCCCGGCGGTCGATCAGTCGGAGCTGGTCAAGGCCGCGCAGAAGGCGGCCGAGAACGCCACC
>CAZCGB010000620.1:0-2318 GCA_964498045.1 uncultured Isosphaeraceae bacterium | reverse complement strand
GGCAATGCCCAATATGGCCGTTCCGGCCGCGCCAATGCCCACCCACACCGCGTAGGCGGTGCCGATGGGCAGCGTCTTTGCGGCGACTGAAAGCAGGTACATGCTGGAGATGATCGCGGCGATCGTAAACACGCTTGGCCAGAGCTTCGTGAAGCCGTGGGTGTATTTCAACCCGATTGCCCATGCGACCTCCAGCAGACCAGCGATGATGAGGATGAGCCAGGCCATGCGCGGATGTCTCCTATGACCGACGATTGTAAGAGAAGCGGCACTCCCTTACCGATTGCGCTTCGTGCGAAGTCTGAGGAACGGTGATCCTTGTGCGCTTGCCCGTACACTTGGCGTATGCCTCGCTCCGCAGTACGCCGATCAACCGCATCGAACTATGTCGCCCTCATGCGCGGCATCAACGTCGGCGGCAAACACATGCTGCCCATGGCCGATCTCCGCCTGATCTTCGAGAAAGCCGGCGGAAACAGCGTGCGCACCTACATTCAAAGCGGCAACGTGGTCTTCGCCGCGACGACATCGGCGGCGGCGGAAATCGTCGCCGACGTGGAGAGGATGATCGAGAAGCGTTTCGGCTTCGCGCCGCCGATCGTGCTGCGCGAAGCCGCTGCGCTGAATCGCATCGTCGAATCGCATCCGTTCGCCAAAGGCGAGAGCAATCACAAGGTCCTGCATGTCGGCTTTCTGCGATCGCGTCCGACCGCGGCCCAGGTCGTGGCGCTTGATCCTGAGCGTTCGCCGGGCGACCGTTTCGAGGTTCGCGATCGGGAGATCTACCTGCATACGCCCAACGGCGCAGCCGACAGCAAGTTCACCAACGCGTACTTTGATTCGACGCTGAAGACGATTTGCACCTTCAGAAACTGGCGCACGGTGCTGACGCTCGCGGAAATGGCCGCCGCAAAACCCGGGTGACGCCGGCCGCCGCTTGCGGTTTCGCGACCCACTTCCGTCCCCCCACCCGACATCGCGTTCCCATCGCTGTTCGTCCATGATTTGCCGCGGATTCCCGCACTTGACATATTCCTTTATCGGTATATGATGTGCACATGGCCCGCGCTGCCACCACCGCCGACGTCTTCAACGCCATCGCCGAGCCGCGCCGCCGGCAGATTCTTGATCTGCTCGCGCGAGGCGACGAACACGCCGTCGGCGCGCTGGTCGCCGCGCTGCGCCTTCCCCAGCCGGCAGTCTCCAAGCATCTTGCTGTTTTGCTCGCCGTAGGCGTGGTCGCCGTCACGCGGCGTGGCAAGCATCGCCTGTATCGCCTGAACGCTGAGGAACTCAAGCCGGTGCATGATTGGGTCAAGACCTACGAACGCTTCTGGACGCAGCAGTTGCTGCGCATCAAGAGCCGCGCCGAGCGCATCGCCCGCGCCAGGGCCGGCTCGAACGAACCACATCCCAAAGAGAAAGGAACCACATGACCGCTTCCACGCTCCCATCCACTTCGCTGACCGATGAAACCGTTCAGACGCTGAACATCCAGCGCGAGATCACCGTCGCCGCATCCCCCGAAATCACCTTTGAAGCGATCCTTGAAGAGCTCGGCCCAGGCAGCGAGACGCCCGACGGCAAGCCGTTCCCCATGAAGATCGAAGCACGGCCGGGCGGACGCTGGTACCGCGACATGGGCAATGACGCAGGCCACTTCTGGGGCCATGTGCAGGTGATCAAGCCGCCCATGCTGCTGGAGCTGTGCGGCCCGATGTTCATGTCGTATCCCTCCAACAACTTCGTGCAGTATCGGCTGAAGGCCGAGGGCGCTGGCACGCGATTGACCATCACGCACCGTGCGATGGGCCTGATCCCGGCGGACCACATCGAAGGCGTCGGCGAAGGCTGGGCGCACGGGCTGAAGCGCATCGCGGAACTCGCCAAGCGCCGCGCCGCAGGCAAGAGGTGATGCCCAACACTTCTCCGCACGGACGGGCGCGGGCGGCTAGCATGTCACAGGCGCGCAGCCGCCTGCCCCCGCGTCACACCTGATCACATTCAACGCAAAGGACTCTGCATGAAATACGTCGATGGCTTCCTGCTTCCGATCCCCAAGAAGAATCTCGCCGCCTATCGCCAGATGGCCAAGGTGGGGTCGAAGGTCTGGCGCGATCACGGAGCTTTGGAATACCGCGAGTGTGTCGGCGAAGATCTCGCGCCCGCCTTCGGCATGCCCTTCACGAAACAGCTGAAGACCAAGCCCGGCGAGACCGTCGTCTTCGCCTGGATCGTCTACAAGTCGCGCAAACATCGCGATCAGGTCAACGCCAAGGTGATGAAGGACCCGCGCCTGGCCGGCATGGCCACGACGA
>CAZCGB010000619.1:0-2320 GCA_964498045.1 uncultured Isosphaeraceae bacterium | reverse complement strand
GGCGGTTCCATTACGAGCAGGCCTTCGAGCACTATCTGCGCGCCAACCGAATTCCTTACGTCGCGGTGGATGAGGCGAAGAAGGCATTGATGCCTGCGACTCCGCCGGGCAGCGCGTCGCGTTCGGCGGCTGCGGTCTCATCGCTCAAGTCATTCGATTTCGTCGTCTACGCGCCGCAGGGAAACCTGCTGATCGACGTCAAGGGGCGGATGTTCGGATCGTCCAAGTCGAACATCTCCGCCTCCAACCGCCGCTACGAGAGCTGGGTCACGCAGGATGACGTGGACAGCCTGACGCGCTGGCAGGAACTTTTCGGCCGCGACTTCACCGCGGTCTTCGTCTTCGCGTATTGCCTGCGGCAGCAGCCGCCCGACGCGCTGTTCGATGAACTCTTTGCCTTCGGCGACAAGTGGTACGCGCTGCGGGAAACCAGGCTCGGCGACTACGTCGCCCAGATGAAGCCACGATCGGGCAAGTGGCAGACCGTGCATGTGCCGGGCGAGGCGTTTTCCCGAATCTCCCGCCCATTTCTTGCGCGCCAGTCCGCGCCCGCCGAAGCAAGGCAGCCCGTGCTTTTCGCGTGACTTGAAAGCCAACGATTTGCCTGGACTGTGCGGCTGACGCTTGCGAGCGATCGGGCCCAGTCGTATGCTCTGGGCATGATCCGTACCTGTCGTTTCAGCCTGTTCACGCGTCTGCGCCTGATCTGGGCCGTGCTTCCGGCGCTGTTGCTTTGCGCGGTGGCGCAGGCGCAGGAGTCGGTCGCCGCGCCGCAGCCGAGCCTGCAGAAGTCACCACCTGTCTGGCTGGGATTGCTGGTCATCTTCATCATGCTGGTGATGGTGATCACCGTGAGCCTGATGCCGTCGCGTCGCGGCCATCAGGATTGATGGCGGCGACGGGACATTCCGCCGGCCGTGCCAATTTGAGAGTTTGAAGATTGAGTTCGATCACGATCGGTCGCCCTGATTTCGACATTCTCACCGACGCCCCGCATCCGTCTGTTCAAGAGGAGTCCACTATCGTGCAAGACCACACCAAGTCGGGCAGCATGCGCGGCATGCTGCTTTTGAACGCTGCCCAGCTCGCGCTGCTGGCGGCCGTCACGTTCGGTTCATCGGCTGGCGCCCAGAGCGCCCGAGGCCGCGGCGAATACACCATGGTCACCGGCGGCGCCAACGGCACCAATGCCGGCATCGTCTACATCGCCGATGTCGCGAACCAGGAGGTCATCGCCATGGTTTACAACAACAACACCAAGGTGATGGATGGCGTGGGCTACCGCAACCTCGCCGCTGACGCAGCAAGCATCCGCAATCGTCCGCGGCCGGCCAATTGACGCTCCGATTCACTCCCCTCGACCACCTCCAAGGAGCGACGCCATGACCAACACCGACAACAACACCATGAGCTCCGGCAAGTCCGGCATCAACACCTCCGCCGTCGCCCTCTGGGCCTCGGCATTCGTGATCCTCGCGCTGGTGATCGTGACCGCCGGCCGCCTGCCAGCCAACCAGGCCAACGCCGACACCGTCGCGGACCGCGGGTCCTATACCCTGCTGACTACCAGCAGCGGCAAGGGCGACGCAGCCGACCCCGACGCTGTGCTGCTGGTCATCGACAGCCGCGAGCAGATTCTGCTCGTGTATGAATGCGAAGACGCCAGGCGCGGCGGCGTCGTGCTCCGCGACGGCTACTCGCTGAATGACCTGTTCGTGAAGGCGCGACGCTGAAACGGCGCACGCTGAAATGGCCAATTGGAGCCGGGACGAGCGCTCGCTCGTCCCGGTTGTCTTTTTCGCGTTCAGGCGCGGCTTCCTGAAGGGAGTTCGATCAGGCTTTGCCCTGACATTTCCGCGGGCTTGGGCAAGTCCATCAGCTCCAGCACGGTCGGCGCGACGTCAGCAAGCCGTCCGCCGCTGCGCAGCTTCAATCCTCTGTACTTCGCGCCCACGACGATCAGCGGCACGTCGTACACGGTGTGCGAAGTGTGCGGGCAGTTGTTGTCCGGATCCCACATCTGCTCGGCATTGCCATGATCGGCCATCACGATGAGCGACCCGCCGCGCTTGAGCGTCGCATCGACGATTTGTCCCACGCACGCGTCGACGGTTTCCACCGCCTTGATCGCGGCATCGAGCTTGCCGGTGTGGCCGACCATGTCGGGGTTGGCGAAGTTGACCACGATCAGCGCCTGGCAATCGGGCGAAGCGAGCCGTCGCAGCACCGCGTCGCGGACAGCGGGCGCGCTCATCTCCGGTTTCTGGTCATAGGTCGTGACGTCCGTCGGGGATTGCAACAGCTCGCGATGCTCGCCGGG
>CAZCGB010000618.1:0-2323 GCA_964498045.1 uncultured Isosphaeraceae bacterium | reverse complement strand
CCCCACGTCACATCCCGCCTCAATCAGCTTCGAGCGAAGCGTGCGGCCGGCGTCGTCGGCTCCGACTACGCCGAAGCACAGCACATCGCCTTTCAATCCGCGAATGCACAGCGAAACATTGGACGCGCCGCCGGGCCGGTCTTCCCATTTGGTCGCATGCAGCACGGGCACAGGGGCGTCTGGGCTGAGGCGTTCGGCCGCGCCGTACACATGCTGATCGAGCATGAAATCGCCGACGACGATTGCGGTGAAAGGCTTGTAGGAACCAAGTTGGTGCAGAAGCGAAGGCACGTCGAGAGTAGTTTAGCGAGCGGCGTCCTCGCCGCGCTTTCCGATTTGTCGCGCGGCGTTCACCGTCTCCACCACCACCCTCCGCAGCACGTTTGCGCCGGAGAACACATTGAGTTCGAGTTCGGGCACGAGAATCGCGCCGGGCCACTTTCCTGCGAGCGCGTGCTTGCGCAGCAGCGGCTCGATCTTCACCCAGTCCTTGAGCGTGACGACCAGCGCATCGCAGCCGTCGCACAGGCCGCGCGCAGTCATGAGCTTGGCGACGTCGAAGCGCTCGTGATCGCCGCAGGGGATGTCGGCCAGCACAGCCGCCCCGTGCGATTCTAGCTGCGCGATGACCGATGCCGGCTTGCCGATGCCGAGCATGGTGACTACGCGCTTGCCGCGCAGCCAGTCGATCGGCAGTGATTGCTGATCAGTGGGCCCGGCGAGCGGAGAGAAGAGGGCCTTCCACGCATGCCGCGTCCACGCGATGGGCTTGCGGCCATGCGCCTGCTCGATCGCCCGCGACAGTCCCTCATCAACCTCTTGCGCATGCGTGACGATGACCGCATCAGCCCGCGCGAGATTAGCGCACGGCTCGCGCAGGTTTCCCGCTGGCAGCAACTCATCATGCAGCGTGTTCGCGCCTGCGTCGATCAACACCAGGTCCAGGTCGCGGTGCAGCCGCCGATGCTGGAAGCCGTCATCCAACAGCACGCAGTCGATCTCCGGATGCTGCGGGAGAAACCCGCGCAGAGCGCCGACGCGATCGGGATTCGCAAGCGCCGGCACATCTGGCAATCGCTCGCGGTACTCGGCCTCTTCATCGCTGCGCTCGCCTGAGCGGGCCATGTAGCCGCGCATGGCGATGACAGGATGATGGCCGGCATCGCGCAGTTCGCGTGCGATCCACGCCACCATCGGCGTCTTGCCCGTGCCGCCGGTGGTGATGTTGCCGACGGAGACCACCGGCCGATCGATGCGCTGCACGCCTTCGCCGCGATCGAATCTCCGATTGCGCGCGGCGATGACCATGCCGTAGGCGCGCGAGGCGGGAACCGTCAGCGGCCTCAGCATCGAGCGCACGCGCCGGGGCGGATGGTTCACGCCCGCTCTCCGTCGGCGCCCTTGCCCGCTGCGGCCTCCTCGCGCTGACGATTGCGGATCGCGGTCGCCAGTTCGGACGCGGCACGGATCATCTCCTCATGCTGATGCCGCTGATGCAGGCGCAGGTTGTTCACCGCATCGATCAATGCCGCGACGATGACCAGAAGCACCATCAGCGTCGCCGCCGTCCACGACAGCACGTAGGGCTTCTTGTCGATGACGGGATCGACGAAGCTCGCCGCCCGCACGAACATGGGCAGCGACAGCAGCATCACCGCCAGCGAGAAGCGACGGATCATGCGGCGGCTGGCGGGCACATCCTCGCGGCCGAGCCGGATCCAATACCAGACGAACACCGCTGAGAGCGCAATGGCGATCGGCGCGGTGACGGCGGGCGAAAGATGGACGGCGGCGAGAAGCACTTCGATTGTGGATTTCGGATTGCGGATTCTGGTGCGGCTATCACGCGCGGTCTGAGTCCACCGTGACGCCTTCCAAATCCAGAATCCAGAATCCAGAATCGATCGATGCTCAGGAAACCTGTCGCGCCTTGCCAAGCCAGCCTTGCATACGTTCAATCGGCAGGCCCATCACCGTCGCAGGATCGCCCAGACATGAGATCGGCCAGCCCGCGGCGATGCGTTCGGAAAGATTGTACGCTCCGGCCTTGCCGCGCCACTGCCCGCTGACGAGGTAGTCCTCGATCTGCGCATCGGTCACGTCGCCGACGCGCACGATGGCGGCATCGAAGACGATCAAACGCCAATCGGGACGGACCAGCGTCAGCAGGCATACGCCGGTGATGGTTCGATGCTCGCGGCCGCGCATGAGCGAGAGCATGCGCCGGGCGTCGTCGGCGTCGCGCGGCTGGCCGAGCACAGTGCGTCCGACGGCGCAAACCGTGTCGGCGCCCAGGACCATGCCATCGCCTTGACCGGAAAAG
>CAZCGB010000617.1:0-2330 GCA_964498045.1 uncultured Isosphaeraceae bacterium | reverse complement strand
ATCTCGTCAAACCCGCGGCGAGGATGCGCGTGAGGTACGAGTCGTTCTCCGGCGTGACGCAGAACTCCAGGGCTCCATTGACGTCGCCCCGCGCCAGCAATGAGTCGATCACATCCACCTGTTCCGGGGGAATGAGCGACTTCCGCCGAATCTGCATCACGTGGATGACGATCATCGCCATGGCGACGATGCTCAGCGCGATGAGCATGTACCCCACCACGCCGCCGGCCTGGATCATCTTCCACAGCGAGGTCGAATGGGTCGCCTGCGCATCCTGGGCGAGCGCCAGCGAAACACCTTGAAGAATCATCATGAGGAACTTCCTGTGCCTTGCGTCGGCTGTGAAGAGGCGGATTGGTCGGCGATGCGCTGTTGACGTGCGATGGCGTCAATCCAGTGCGATGCGGATTGGTTGGGGACCAGCTGCTCAAGTTCGATCCTGATCGTCGCCGCGCCCGTCGCATCACCCATGCGGACCAGCGCCGCGCTGATGCGGGCCAAGGCCAGGGCGGCGAGATACGGCTGCTGCCGCAGGTGGCTCGCCGGCACGTGCGCGAAATCGACCAGGCCCCGCTCCTGCTGGCCCATACCCGATTCGCGCAGCAGCGAGTCGCCCAGCGCGTAGCGGGCCCAGGCGCGGGCCCAGTCGGGCAGTTCGGCGACACGGTTCTCAAGAGCGGCACGCCCGGCGGCGCGTCTGTCGCTGTCGACGTCGCTGCAATTCACGAGCAACCTCAACAGGTCAACACCCGGTTGATCCACTTGTGCCGCGCTGACCTTGTCGGCCGTTTGATTCACTCCGCGCAGAGCGGCGGCGCGATACAACGACGCCATGGCGGCGACGCCTGCATCGCCTGCGGAATCGAACGCGGAAAGATCCTCCGCAAGCCGCGTCAAATCAGAAGTGGGCAGCCACGCCGGCGGCAGCGTCATGCACAGATTGGTGGAATCGTCGAACAACTTCGGCAGGATGGCATATGCCGTCGTGCTCACGCCCTTGCGCCGCAGCCGGGCGCATTCCAACGCGGGAATCACCGACGCGTCGTTCGCACCACGGATCAACCGGCAGCGCAGAAGCCCTTCCGCGACGATCAATGCGGTCTCATATGACTCGCCACGATGGTTCGCGCGATAATCGGCGAACAGGCGATCCAGCAGCGGTTCCGCGAGGGCGTAGTCGCCACGCTCGACGCGGCTGCGGGCGCGCCAGAGCGTGAGCGAGACGTCGGCGTACTCCCTCACGCGATTCTGAAGACTTGGATCGTTCGTGATCACCTTCCGCACGCGGTCCCACGTCACCGTCTGCACGCCGCCGGTGGAGCTCTTGATGGTCACGCCATTGGGGCCGATGTCCCTGATGTCGCCTTCGAGCGCAGCGTCGCTGCCGCGGCGCTCGATGCGGTCGCCCGCGGCCGGGCGCGCCAGCGCCGTCGCCATGAGCGTGATGAAGAGCGTCATCGCCGGGGTGAAGCGCGTCATGGAGCCGCCCCCGTTGCGACGAAGCGGTACTCGCCGCCTGATTGCGACGCGATCGAGCGCAGCGTGCTTTGATCGACCTCGCCCGGCGCGCCGAAACCGATGGTGTTGATGATCACCTTCTTGCCGCGCGAATTCAGGGCCGCGAGTTCCTCCAGAGAAATGTCATTGAAGATGCCGTCGGTGAGGAAGAAGATCACATCAGGCCGCACGTCCAGCGCGAACACCTGGAGAAACGCGTTGCGCGGCTCGGTTCCGCCCGTGGGTTCCACCGTGCCCAGCCAGCGGATGACCTGCCGCACGATGCCTTTGCGGGCCCGCATCCAGCCATTCTGCGTGGGCGGCTCGGACGTGTTGCTTTCAAACAGGATGATGTTGAAGTACGCGAAGTCGGGCAAGGCGTCGATCGAGCGCGCCAGCTCGCGCATGGCGATCTCGAGCTTGCTGTTCTGCCCCATCGAGCCGGAGATGTCGACGATGAACGCGAACCGCTGCCCCTTGCCACCAGTCCCGAAGAACGAGGCTGATCCGCCCCCGCCGCCCAGTCCAAGTCCGTCGCCGCCACCCGCGCCCGAGCCGTCGCCCACACCGGGGATGCCGCCCGACCCTGTTCCAGTCGCCCCAAGCGATGGCATGTTGGTCGGCGCGGCGGATGAGACTCCGGCTTCCGGCGATGTTGACTCCAGAGACAGCGCGTCGGGAACCGCGTCGTCGTTGTTGGCCGGGCCTGCGGGCAGCTCATCGAATGGCTGATCCTCATCGTCGGTCAGCTCCTCTTCGCTGACAACGGCGACGGTGTAGACGCCCGCTCTGCCGTGGCCGCCGCCGACGCCTCCGCCTCGCTGCACCAGGTT
>CAZCGB010000616.1:0-2332 GCA_964498045.1 uncultured Isosphaeraceae bacterium | reverse complement strand
CAGCCGCGCCTTGGGTATCGAGCAGCGCGGCTCGATGGCCGAAGCGCACCAGCAGCCCGGTCAGCGGAAGGCTGATCGCAAGGCCGACGACGATGAGCATGAGCACGGGCCAGAGCATGGGGCGTGCGACGCATGGTAACGATGTGCTGCGAACAGGCTGCGACGGAGAGATGATGGGAGTTGTCGCCGCCGAGAAGATACGCGATAACCCGTCGTGCAGTTCTCGTGTTTGGACAGGAGCGGGGGATTCCGCAAGATTGACCCGCATGCCCGCCATCACCGTTTACTGTTCGTCGTCCACATTCCTCGATCCTGACTTCCATGAGCCGGCGATCGAGGTCGGTCGTGAGTTGGCCAGACGGAACATCACGCTGGTGTACGGCGGCGGCAGCGTCGGGCTCATGGGCGAGATCGCCCGTGCCTGCCGCGCGTGTGGCGGCACGGTCGTCGGCGTCATCACGCGGAAACTCGTGGCGATGGAGAAAGCCGACAACGAATGCCATGAACTCATCGTGGTCGACACGATGCGTGAGCGCAAGGCCATCCTCGAAGCACGCGGCGACGCGTTCCTCATCCTGCCCGGCGGCGTGGGCACGTATGAGGAGTTCTTCGAGATCCTGGTCGGACGCCATCTCGGCGAGCACGACAAGCCCATCGGCGTCGTCAACAGCGGAGGCTACTACAACCCGCTTGTCGCCATGATTGAGCACGGCATTGAACATCGGTTCATTCCCGTCGCGATGCGTGAGAGATTCCTCATCGAGCCCGAGGCGACGACGGTGATCGAACGCCTGGTGCGCGAATGGAATCATGCGATGTAGAGCGTGGCCCCACCCTGCAGCGAGGATTCTTGGACTTCTTCCCGTGCGCAGGGGGGCGGCTTGAAGGAGCAACCGCTCGCCATGCGGATTCGTTTCCCTCAACCCTGACTCGATCGCGCGGTAGGCTGTTGCAAGTCCGCATTTCCAAAGGAACTCGCCATGCGCCTGATCTCGCTCGCCGTTTCGTCGCTAGCCGCCGTCGCTGCTGCTCTCGCGCTTTCGCCCACCCTCGCCGTGTCCGCCACGCAGGATTCCGCGCCGGCCACTGCGGCATCTACGCCCGAATCCAAGCCCAAGACGCACACCGTCGCGCCGGTCGATCTCGTGCTCGACTTTGATCGTGACGGCCGCATCGACTCCGCGAAACACATCAAGGTGCGCCTGCTTCCGGAGGCGTTCAGCGGAGGATTCGAAGTCGTCGAAGTGCTGAAGGTCGGCGGCCGCGTCAAGAAAGGCGATGTGCTGCTGCGGCTTGATGGCGAGGACATCGACAAGGCGATCGAGGATGCCACGGTCGAGACCGACCACGCCATTCGCCGGTTGAAGATTGCGCAGGCCGAGCAGGTGATGATGAAGGAAGACAACGCCACTCGCCTGGAGCAGGTGGCCAAGGCCCGCATCAAAGCCGAGAAGGAACTGGAGATTTGGGAGAAGTACGAAGGCCCCGACATGATCCGCGGCGCAGAGCTCGCAATGCAGTCGCGCGAGTTCAGCATGGCGGATCAGAAGCAGGAGCTGGGGCAGCTCGAGGAGATGTACAGCGGCACGCACCTGGCGCAGGAAACCAAGGACATCGTGCTGGACCGCGCGCGGCGGGGCGTGACCATGGGCGAGGAATACATGAAACTCGCCAAGAACGATGACATCATCGCCCGGCAATATCGCCAGCCGCAGCGCGATGAGCAGGTGCGCGATGCGCTGAAATGGGCCAAGGAGGACGAAACCCATGCGCAGATCGGCGTGACGACCGCAGAGGATCGCCGGGCGATGGATATTGAGAGCGCCGAACGCAGCGTGGCTGACGCCCGCGAACGCCAGGCGAAGCTCAAGGCCGATCGAAGCCTTCTCGAAGTCAGCGCACCTGCGGACGGCATCATCACCAACATCGATCTCAACCCAAAGGACAACGTCGGCGCGCGGCAGACGATCTGCGAAGTGCTCGATCCGAACGACCTGGTCGTGAAGTTCTCGGCTCAACCCGAGGATCTGCGCATCCTCGCTCCGGCGCAGGGCGAGGCGGTGCGTACGGTCTTGCTGCGGCTTCCAGATTTTCCGGAGATCAAGCTCACCGGCGTGATCACGGAAATGGGCGAAATGATCTCCACGGGTGGCGGCGGGGGAGGCGAACCCAACACCATCCCCGTCACCGTCAAGGTCGAAGGCGCGAGCAGCCCGCTCGTGCGGCTCGGCCTCAAATGCAAGGTGCGGGCCGACCGCACGATCAATGGCGTGCTCGCCGTGCCGAACGAAGCGATCTCCTCGCAGGGCGAGAACGCCAAATGCAAGGTGCA
>CAZCGB010000615.1:0-2334 GCA_964498045.1 uncultured Isosphaeraceae bacterium | reverse complement strand
CTGGTGCTGCTGCGCGGTGGATTTCATCATGGCCCCGAGCATGGCGATGGCAAATGACGCCACCAGCAGCGCGCGGAACGTTCCGAAATCCAGCGCGAGCGGCTCGCCGTTGCCGCCGGGCTCGGTCCACGGAAACACGAAGAGCGGCGGCAGCTGCGGAATGCCCGGGTGCGTCACGCCATCGACGACGTAGGAGAATCGCGAATTGATGGTCGCGACGGTCCATTCCGGGTTGTAGTGCGCAAGGCCGATCGCCGCGACAGCCGCAAGGCTCAACGCCACCAGCGGCCCGGGAACCTTGCGCACGAACCGCGGCCAAATCAAGAGAAGCAGCAACGTGCCGACGCCGATACCGACGTCCGGCCAATGAATGCTCGGAAGCGCCTTCGCCAGCGCCGCGACCTTGTTGACGTAGTGCTCAGGCATCTTCACGATCGTCAGCCCGAGGAAATCCTTGATCTGCAGCGTGGCGATGACGACTGCAATGCCCGCGGTGAAGCCGGTCGTGACCGGATAGGGAATGAACTCGATCAGCGTGCCGAAGCGCAGCAGCCCCATCAGCGCCAGCAGAACGCCCGCAAGCATCGAGGCGCACGCCAACCCCCCGAGACCATACTTCTCGGTGATGGGCGCGAGAATGACCACAAACGCCGCGGTCGGCCCGGACACCTGCACGCGCGAGCCGCCCATGAGTGCGATGAGGAAGCCGGCGATGATCGCGGTGTACAAGCCATGCTGCGGCGGCACGCCGCTTGCGATCGCCAGGGCCATGCTCAGCGGCAGCGCGACGACGCCCACCACAATGCCCGAGAGCATGTCCGTGCGAAGGTTTCTCGCGCCGTAGCCTTCCGCGATCGCCTCGCGCAGCGCGTGCGCCGGCTTGACCCTCAACCCCGGCAACGCCCGCATCACTGCTTCGATCCGCTTGACCATCGAGACCCTTGTCTTTCACTTGCCGAGCAGCCATTCATCATGATGGCGCAGGCGTCTTGCCTCTGCACGAGCCTTTCTCATCGACATTCTCGCACTGCACGCTGAACCGGCCGACGACGGCGCACGCGCGGGTGCATCTCTGCCGCCTGAAATCGCGAATGCTATCGGCCTACACTTTCCGCGCTGGAGAGGAGTTCACCCTGACTTCCACGCTCGCCAATCCGACCAATCTGAATCAGCCGGGCAAGCCGCTGCCGCGCACGCTGGGGGAACTCCGCGCGTGGGGAGGCTGGAAGTCCAAGCCCGTCAAGCAGGAGATTCACGACAACCTCACCCGCGCGCTCTCCGCCGGCGAGGACCTCTTCCCCGGCATCCTCGGCTACGACGACACCGTCATCCCCGAGATCATCAACGCCGTGCTCGCTCAGCACGACATGCTGTTCCTCGGCGAAAAGGGCCAGGCCAAGAGCCGCCTGATGCGCATGCTTGTGCGCTTTCTCGACGAGTACATTCCGTATCTGGATATCGTCGGCTGCCCCGTCCATGAGGACCCGCTGCATCCCATCACGCGGGCCGGGCGTGAATTCGTGAAGGAGCACGGCGAGCGAGCTCCGATCGCGTGGTGGCCGCGCGAGCAGCGCTACGCCGAGCGCCTTTCGCCGGGCACGAAATTCGCCGACATCATCGGCGAGATCGACCCGGCCAAACTCGTCAGCGGTGCATCGATGAGCGCCGAGGACGCCCTGCACTTTGGCCTGATCCCGCGCATGCATCGCGGCATCTTCGCCATGAATGAACTGCCCGACCTCGATGACCTCGTGCAGGTCGGCCTGTTCAACATCCTGGAAGAACGCGATGTGCAGATTCGCGGCTACCCGGTCAACTTCGATATTGATGTGCTCATCGTCTTCTCGGCCAATCCCAGCACGTACAACCGTTCGGGCAAGGTCATTCCGCAATTGAAGGACCGCATCGGCTCGACGATCCAGACGCACTACCCGCGGCAACGCGACATGGGCATCGCGATCATGAAGCAGGAGTCATCGGTGTCCCTGAACGGCGACTACCCGGTGCTGGTCCCACCGTTCATGGAGGAGATCGTCGAGCAGATTTCGATCGCGGCCCGCAAGAGCAAGTACATCGATCATCACTCAGGCGTGAGTGCGCGGTTTTCCATCGCCAATTACAAGACGATGATCGCCAGCGCGCGGCAGCGCGCGATCAGGTTGCAGGAAAAGCCGGCTGTGCCGCGCATCAGCGATCTCGGGCACATCCAGTCATCCGCCCTGGGCAAACTCGAACTCGACATGATGGGCAGCCAGCAGATGACCGAGAAACAGGTCATCGATGCGATCGTCGCCGACGCGATCAAGACGGTGTTCAGCGAGTACGTGGATGAGC
>CAZCGB010000614.1:0-2339 GCA_964498045.1 uncultured Isosphaeraceae bacterium | reverse complement strand
CTTCTGGATCATGGGCAGAGTCGATGACGTCATCAATGTCGCCGGCCATCGGCTGGGCACGATGGAGATCGAAAGCGCGCTGGTCAGCCACGACGCGGTGGTCGAAGCGGCCGTCGTCGGCATGCCGCACGAGATCAAAGGCACGGGCATCGCGGCGTTCGTCACGCTCGCGCCGGGAAACACGCCTGACGAGCCGCTCAAGGCAACGCTCATGAATCACGTCTCCAAGGAAATCGGCGCCATCGCCCGGCCCGACATGATCCGCTTCACAGACGCCCTGCCCAAGACGCGCTCCGGCAAGATCATGCGTCGGCTGCTGCGCGACATTGCCGCAGGAACCGATTCCAAACAGGACACGACGACACTGGAGGATTTCAGCGTCATGGCAAAGTTGCGTGCGGATGAGGATTGATCGCACAGAACTCCGGGGTTTGACCGGGATAGGCCCAATCGAAACGAGGCTGGCGCATGGAATTCTTCGATCGACTGCGTAAAGCGTTGTCGTCCGGCACACCACGCGACAAGAACTCGGCGACAGAATGGGGCCATGTCATCGCACCATCAGTGCGCTATCCAACCGCCATCGAAGCGATCGCCGCACTATTGCCGGAAGCCAAGAGCTGGCAATGGGCGACATTCGAAGCCGATCGTCTTGATGGCGAAGCCGCGATCATCGAAGTCCATGGCGCGACCATCAACACCTGCAACGAGGAAGTCGACCTGCGCGCAATCGCCCGGGCCATCGGCCTGGAAGTGCTCGCCGACGCCATCAACGTCGGTGGCGCGAGTGGCGACGACCACTCACTGCACAATGTCCCTCGCGCCAACGTGGCTGAAATCGCGGAACTCGTCAACGCGGTGTACATCCATCATTACCAATTACGGACGGATTACCGCATCGAAGGATACTTGCAGGACTGAGGGGGTGCGGAGGCTTGAGGCGGCGCACCACCCGTGACATGCGGAGCGATATATGCTGCCTCCGGTGTCCGCCAACACACAACATCAACTCGAACGCGGCATCCGGCTGTCGCTGCTGGGCACACTCGCCAACGTGCTGCTCGCGGCGATCAAGCTCGTCGCGGGGCTCATCGGCCATTCGTACGCGCTGATCGCCGACGCGATGGAGTCGATGGCTGACATCGGAGGATCGATGGTGGTCTGGGGCGGGCTGAAATACTCCAGCCGCCCGCCGGATGAGAACCATCCATACGGCCACGGCAAGGCCGAGTCGCTGGCGGCGATGGTCGTCGCGGTGATCATGATCGTCGCGGGCATCGGCATCGCGGTGGCGGCGATCCACGAGATCATCACGCCGCATCACGCCCCCGCGCCATTCACGCTGTGGGTGCTCATCGGCGTGATCATCGTCAAGGAATCGCTGTACCGCCTCGGCCGGCGCGTCGCCAAAGAAAGCGGCAGCGGCGCGGTGCTGGCCGACGCCTGGCACCACCGGGCTGACGCCATCACGTCGCTGGCGGCGGGCATCGGCATCTCGATCGCGATTTTCGGCGGTGAGAAGTACGCGCCGGCCGACGACGTCGCCGCGCTCTTCGCGTCGTGCATCATCCTTTACAACGCATGGCGGTTGATGCAGGCGCCGCTGCATGAACTGCTGGACGTCGAACAGCCGGACGTGATCGACAACGTGCGCCGCGTCGCGGCCGCCCAGCCGGGCGTGCGCGGCATCGAGAAACTCTTTGCGCGCAAAAGCGGCGTGCTGTACTGGGTGGATATGCACTTGGAGGTCGATCCGCACATGAGCGTGCGCGACGCCCATAAGATCGCGCACGATGTGAAGGACGCGGTGAAGGCGGCGGTCCCCACTGTCGCGGATGTGCTGATTCACGTTGAGCCGCACGAAATCGAGGTTCAATGCCTGGGGACTCCTGTCCCCGGCACCGATCATGAGTAGGTTCGTATCGTCGCCGCGGATGCGGTCCAACGGACAGGAGTCCGTGGGCTTTGCGCCTTCGATCAGATCACTATGCCCTGTGTCGCGGTGAGTTCGCGATAGTGGTCGCTCAACCGCGCGGTCATTGGCCCCGAACGGCCTTCGCCGATCATGCGGCCATCGACCTTGACCACCGCCGCCAATTCCCCCATCGTGCCGGTACAGAACATCTCATCCGCGCGATAGACCTCGGTGAGTGAAATGTTCCGCACGCGATGCGGGATGCCGTGCCTGGCGCAGAGTTCGAGCACCGTCGCGCGCGTGATGCCTTCCGGGCAGGCGTCGCACGTCGGCGTCTCGACAATCCCCTTCGTGACGATGAACACATGCGTCGCGTTTGTCTCGGCGACGATGCCGTGCCCTGGAACCTCGAGGACGGGCAGCG
>CAZCGB010000613.1:0-2349 GCA_964498045.1 uncultured Isosphaeraceae bacterium | reverse complement strand
GTAAATCCATTCGGAACCGATCTCAAGGCGTCCGGCAAGGACGATCCACATTTGCCGAATCCGCTCTAGGGCTGCTTGGCAGCGACCGGCTCAAGGAGCAGCGATCGAGGCTCGCCGCGAATTCGATTGAGCACCTCCGCGACGGCGGCGTCGTCCAGTTCCATCAGCATCGTGCGCACGTCCGCAGCAGGCGCATTCCAGGCGAATTCATAGTTCAACTGCGAGAGCAGCCAGAGTCCTTCCACCGCGTCGCGCACGGGCTCGGCGACGTGCTTCGACATCGCGGCGAAATCCGGCGCGGGATCAAGTTCCTGCGCCGCCAGCCGCGCCGCGAAGACGATTGACTGCCGGGACGATGCCGCGGTCCGATCACACAGCGCGGCGGCGCACTCCAGCACGGTCTTCGTCATCGCGTCCGGCTTGGCGTCGGCGTTGACGCAGACGTCGAGCACGAGAAACGCGCCCGCCCGCGTGACCACCGCTGGATGCACGAGCGTCTGGCGAGCAGCGCTGGCGAAATCGCGGCGCGAGCGCACGCGCAGCATGAGCGCGCGCGCCACGCCGGTCGCAGCCGCCAGCGTCTGCGGGCGATCGTCGGGCAGCGGCCACCACCACAGCATGTGCCGCGTCGGCAGGTCCCACGTCGCCTGCAGCGTCTGCGGCTGCGTGGCCGGAACAGGCGGTGGACTGAACGGTTCGCCCTTGGCCGGCGGCTTGTCGTCAGCGAAGTGCCGCTCGATCTCCGCTCGCATGTCATCAACCGAAGTCGGGCCGATCGTTGCGATCAGAACCGAATCATCCAGCCGCACGCGCGATGCGGCGTAGGCGGCCACGTCGTCGCTGTTCGCGCCCTGTACGTCGCCATGCACATGGGCTGCGGGCTGGTTGTGCGTGACGATTTGATTCCATGCGGCGATGGCGAATTTGTCGGTGAAGCCCTGTGCTGAAGTGCTCTGCTCCTCGCCGGCGATCAATTCCTTTTCCCGTTCCAGCCGCTGCGCATCAAAGACCTTCGCATGCACCCAGCGCGCGTGGCGGTCAAGCGCCTGCTTCCACTGCGCTGGCTCGGCCATGGTTTCCAGCCGCAGATACGTGTCCGTGGTTTCGCCGTTGAACGTCACGCCGTCGGCGTGCAGGCCCTCGGCGTCGGTGGTGCGGATGAGCATGTGTTCGAGCAGATGCGACCATTGCGCGCGCTGCGCGTCATCGTTGCCCATGTGCACGGGCAGAAAAGTGAATGTCGATTGCCGTTTGGCGTTCGGGGCGCAGATGATGAGCACGCGCACGCCGCACGGCAGCTGCGAGCGATGCCACGCCAATGCCTGGGAAGGTGCCGGCGCGGTTGAAGGCGTGGTGGCTTGCGCCTGAACTGCGGGCATCGGCGACGTGGCGACGCACGCTCCGGACAGCGCGAGGATGAGCCGAATCTTGCATTGGTTCATGCCATGATGCTACCGCAGCGTTCAGCGGACACCTACAGTGTGCTCCCATGTGCATGAGTAATTCGTCATTCAGTCGCCTGATTCATCTTGCGATCGCCATCACCTTCACGCTCGCGTCCGCCGCCAGTGCCCAGGACGGGCCGATCACCCCCGGCCTGCCCACGGTTCAACTCGGCAACGCGTTCGCCAAGCTCACGTTCTCCCGGCCGATCTTCCTCACGAACGCCGGTGACGGCAGCAAGCGCCTGTTCGTCGTCGAACAGACCGGCCGCATCAAGGTCTTCGAAGATCGCAACGACATTGATGCGACCACGACCTTTCTCGACCTGCGCGAGAAGATCCAGATGAAGCACAACGAGGAAGGGTTGCTCGCGCTGGCGTTCCATCCCAAATTCAAAGAGAACGGCCGCTTCTTCGTGTATTACTCGGTGGGCAAGCCCAAGCGCAACCGCGTGAGCGAGTTCCACGTCAGCAAGGATGATCCCAACAAGGCCGATCTTGACTCGGAGAAGATCATCCTGGAAGTCGAGCAGAAGTACGGCAACCACAACGGCTCAACGCTGGCCTTCGGCCCCGACGGCTACCTCTATATCAGCCACGGCGACGGCGGACTCGCCAACGACCCCGACAACCACGGCCAGAGCCTGAACACGCTCCTGGGCAAGATCACCCGCATTGATATTGATAAGCAGGATGAAGGCAAGGCCTACGCGATTCCTGCGGACAATCCGTTCGTCGATGCGGGCAAATACCCCGACGCGCGCGGCGAGATCTGGGCGTACGGCCTCCGCAATGTCTGGCGCATGAGTTTCGACCGCAAGACCGGCGAGCTCTGGGCCGGCGATGTCGGCCAGAACACCTGGGAGGAAGTCGATCTCATCACCAAAGGCGGCAACTACGGCTGGAA
>CAZCGB010000612.1:0-2351 GCA_964498045.1 uncultured Isosphaeraceae bacterium | reverse complement strand
CGATGCCGTCGGGCGACAGCGGGCCGTGGGTGCGCAGCCATTGCCGCAGTTCGTGCACGTCGGGGAACCGGCCCACCTCGGTGTGCACGCCTGCCACGATCGAACCGACGACACCGGTCATCAACGCCGTCGCCGACGAGGTGCCGGTGTAGGCCAGCGTGTACGACTGGTTGATGTCGTTGTTCGGGTAGAACAGCGTGCCGTAGCCGCACGCCATCACGTTGTCGCCGTGGCTGTGGGCATCGATGCGGGAGCCGTAGTTGGAGAACGCCGCCCGCGTCATCAGGATCTGGCCGGGAAGGCTCAGGCTCATGACGCGCGCGGCGATGTCCACCGCAAGGCCTGAGATCTTCACAGGTTCGCCATCGCCGGCCTTGTGCCCATTCGGGCCGGAAAGTTCCGAAACTTCGCCGAGGTGCAGTCCGACGCGCACCTTCAACCGTTCGCCTTCCCATGGTCCTGCGAGCAAGGCGTGCTGAAAGTGCAATGCCGCATGCACAGCGTCCGAAGCGCTGGCGAATCGAGCGAGGAAGCCGTCACCCAGATCCTTCAGGATTTCGGCAAACGAGAACGCGCAGACGGTGTATCGAAACAGGTCATCATGCCGCTTGATCATTCCCGCCGCCACGGAATCGCCGAGGCGGCGTTTGAGGTCCACCGACCCGACGATGTCGGTGAACATCAACACCATCAATCGCGATTGCGGGCGCAGACTGGCCATTGCTCAGGCATCCAGGTCCAGGGACGATCTTCGTCTTGAAGACAAGCATACCCGCTCACAACCTTCAAGAGTTGCAGCGCACGCCAACGGGAGAATCGCCGCAGCAACTTTGACGCATGCGGGCGTGCGATACATTCAGACTCCTGGCAGCAATCGAGTGTGTCACGATCGGCGCTGTGCCAGCGCCTCCGCAGCTATGGGAGATCTCGTGCGTCGGTGCGCCTGGTCATCATGATCAAAAAGCGCATCATCACTCTGCGCCGCCAGCCCTTCAATGCACGTCGCGACGAGCGCGGTCCAGCCGGTCTGATGACTTGCGCCGACTCCGCGGCCATTGTCGCCGTGGAAGTACTCGTAGAACAACACCAGGTCGCGCCAGTGGGGATCATTCGAGTAGCGGGTCTCGTCGCCGTGGCAAGGCCGCTTCCCATTGGCATCGGCGACGAACAGGTTCGCAAGGCGCCGCCGCAATTCATCCGCCACTTTGTCCAGCGTCATGAAGTCGCCTGAGCCTGTCGGGCATTCGACCTTGAGTGTGTCGCCGTAGAAATGGTTGTAGCGTTCCAGGGCTTCGAGCAGCAGGAAGTTCACGGGGAACCAGATCGGTCCGCGCCAGTTGCTGTTGCCGCCGAAGAGGCCGGTGGTGGATTCCCCCGGCGTGTAATCCACGCGGAACTCGTCGCCGTTGGCCCGCAGGACATAGGGATGATCCTTGTGCACGCGCGAAACGGAGCGCAGGCCGTGCGGCGAGAGAAACTCGTTCTCGTCGAGCATGTATCGCAGGACGCGTTCCAGGCGATCGCGCGACGGAATGGCCAGCATGTAATGCGAGTGCGTGCGCCCGGTCTTGCGGAACGACACATGACGCGCGAGCTCCCTTCGATTTTCGAGGAACCAGTTCATGCGTTTGCGGAATCCCGCAAGTTGATTGATGTGCGTGTCTTCCAGGACCTCCACAGCGATCAGCGGCAACAGGCCCACCATGGATCGGATCTTCAGCGGCGCGGTCATGTCGTTGATCTGCACGTGATCGTAATAGAACCCGTCATCATGGTCCCACAACCCATCGCCGCCGAGATCGTTCATGGCGTCGGTGATGGCGACGAAGTGCTCGAAGAACTTGGAAGCGACATCCTCATACACCGAATCGTGCGCCGCGAGCTCCAGCGCCATGGCCAGCATCGTTGCGCAGTAGAACGCCATCCACGCGGTTCCATCGGCCTGCTCGAGATGCCCGCCGTTGGGCAGTGGACGGGAGCGGTCGAACACACCGATGTTGTCCAATCCGAGAAATCCGCCGCCAAAGATGTGCTTGCCCTCGGGGTCCTTTCGGTTCACCCACCAGGTGAAATTAATGAGCAGTTTTTGGAAGGTGCGAGCCAGGAACGCAAGGTCGCGCTCGCCGCGCTTGCCGGTCATTTTGTACACGCGCCAGCACGCCCACGCATGCACGGGCGGATTGACGTCGCTGAAGGCGAATTCGTACGCTGGAATCTGGCCGTTGGCGTGCATGTACCACTCGCGCAGCATGAGCACGAGTTGCTCCTTTGCGAAGTCGGGATCGACGCGCGCGAAGGGAATCATGTGGAAGGCGAGATCCCACGCCGCGTACCAGGGGTATTCCCACTTG
>CAZCGB010000611.1:0-2377 GCA_964498045.1 uncultured Isosphaeraceae bacterium | reverse complement strand
CCTTGCCCTGGATCGGCTCGACGATGAACCCCGCGACATCGCGCTTGCTCAATTCGCGTTCGAGCGCATCAAGATCGTTGAATGCGATCTCGCGGCAGCCCGGCATGAACGGGCCGAACCCTTCGCGGAAAGACTGATCGCCGTTGAGCGACAGCGCGCCGCTCGACAGGCCATGAAAGGCTTTCTTGGCATAGACGATGCCCGGCCGGGCGGTTGCGCACTTGCAGAACTTGATTGCGGCTTCGACACCCTCGGTGCCGGAGTTGGTGAAGAAGACGTAATCCAACTGCGTCCCGGCGACGTTGACTCGCTTCTTCAGTTCCTCGGCCAGCACGCCCGCCAGCAGCGGCGCATCGAAGGCCAGCAGCGTGGCGTAATCGAGATCGAGAAAGTCCTTGAGGGCCTTCTTGACGGCGGGATGATTGCGGCCGACGTTGTGCACGGCGTAGCCGCCCTGCATGTCGAGATACTTGACGCCCTGGGCATCCCAGAAGTGCGCGCCCAAAGCGCGCTCGTAGACGCGATCAAAGCCGATGATCTTCAGCGCGCGGGCCCACTGCGGGTTGACGTGCTCGCGGTGCAAATCGTAGTTGCGGCCGCGATGCTGCTGAATCAGGGCGTGAATATCGAACGGCAAGGCGAGGGCTCCGAAGTCGAACAGCGTGACTGTACGAAGGCGTGGGCGATGGAACAAATCCACGCCTGAGATTGTGCTTTCCAAGCCTCGCGCTGTCGCGCATACTGATGGCATGAGCGACGGCGATACGGTCGATCCAAGCGCATTCGCGGCATCCTTCCGGGGATTCATGGACACGATGCGCACCGCCGCGCCGACGGTCGAACCGGCGTTGCTGTTGCGACTGCGGAATCACTTCGGCCTGGATCCCCAGCGCCTGCCGATCGTTTCGGAAACTTTCGCCGGTCACGACCATCCAAATGTGCATGTCGCCATGGAAGCAGTGCTCAGCCGCAAACAGCGCGCATTTGAGGTCTTCGGGGTGCGCGCCGACTATCGCCCGACAGGCGTCGCGTTGTCGGATGTGGTCGCAATCGGCCACAGCGCCGCAGTCGAAGCGCCAATCGAATACCACAATTTCGAACGCGATGACGGGTCGATCCTGCCCTGCACGCAATCGGCGGTGTTCCTTGTTCAAGACGGGGAGGAGCGCCTGGCGCTGCTGTTCCGAGGTCCCGTGCATGATCACTACGACGATCGCGTGCGAATCCAGGTGATGACGGTCAATCGCGAGGCAGGCGAGCGCATGCTCTCGGAGATTCGAAGCGAAATGCACCGCCGCAATGTTTATCGCGGAAAAGTGATCTCGGTTCGCGAGAACAACTACGGCCGGGGCATCGCCCTGCAGTTTCATCACCTTCCTGACATCGAACGCGGGAACATCATTCTCCCCAAAGGCGTGCTCGAGCGGATCGAACGCCTGACGGTGAACTTCGGCCGACATCGCGAGCGACTCCGCCAGGCAGGACGACATCTCAAGCGCGGCATCCTGTTGCACGGCCCGCCAGGCACGGGAAAGACGCTCACGGCCATGCACCTCGCCGGCCGCATGCGCGATCGCACGACCTTCCTGATCACCGGCTACGGTTTCCGTGCGCTCAAGGACACCTGCGCCATGGCCCGGGCGCTGGAACCATCCATGGTGATTCTGGAGGATGTCGATCTGATCGCGGAGGATCGTGATTACGCCGAAGGCTGCTCGCAGCCGCTGCTGTTCGAGCTGCTCAATGAAATGGAAGGCCTGAGCGATGATGTCGATGTGATCTTCGTGCTGACCACCAATCGGCCGGAGAAGTTGGAGCGAGCGCTGGCGTCACGGCCCGGGCGCATTGACCAGGCTGTTGAAGTGCCGGCTCCGGATGAATCGTGCCGACAGCGTCTGTTCGAACTCTACGGGCGCGGACTCTCCATTGATGCGGATGTTAACGTGAAGCACATCATCGACCGCACTCGTGGCGTGAGCGCGGCGTTCATGAGGGAGTTGCTGCGCAAGGCGGCATTGTTCGCAGCCGATGAAAGCGCTGCGGCGACCGACTCGTCATCGCCCCTGAGCATCGCCCATCGCCACATCGACGAATCGATGCACGAACTCATGATCGCCGGCGGCCTCCTCACGAAGCGGCTTCTGGGTGTGCAGGATGTGGACGGCGTTCACGAAGGCGACCGTTGACACGGCGATCTATGACAGGCGACGAGCAGGTAACGCCTGCTTAACCACTGCGCACCAGTGACTTTCATTGCATGCAGGCTCATTACTGCATCGCCCCCACCATCTGCTTGATGGTCGGCGTGATCTGGTTCTTGTTGACCGCGCGGGCCGTCCATTTCACCGTGCGCACCTGGTTGGCGTTCCATTCCTTG
>CAZCGB010000610.1:0-2378 GCA_964498045.1 uncultured Isosphaeraceae bacterium | reverse complement strand
ACAACAGCGCGAGCGCGCCCAGAAGCAGGTCGAAGAATTGCAGAAACAGGCTGAGAAACTGCAACAGAAGGCCGAGCAGCTGCAGGAAAAGGCCCAGGAGCTCAAGGAAGGTCCTGAGAAGGATCAGATGATCGCCCAGGCGGACGCCATCGAAGCCCAAGCCGATGCCCTTGAGGCGCAGGCGGACGCGCAGGAAGAGCAGCTCGATGCGCAGATCGAAGCGCTGGAATCGCAATTGGAGGCTCAGGCCGACGCCTTGGAGTCGCAGATCGAAGCCCAGCAGGAGGCGTTGGAAAGCCAGCTTGAGGCGCAGGTCGAAGCGCTTGAATCAGCGTTGGCGAAGGCTGCCGAGCAGGTTCCAGAGGTGGCTGACGCTCCCGCGCCTGCGGAAGCCCCAACAACGCCCTCACCGCGTCCCTGATATCGCCCGCGCCGCGCGGAGATTCCTGCAAACTTCCGCGATTCTTCCTCGCTGACTCTGGCAAGAATGCGTCCGGCCGGAGAGAATGATTCCCCCGTGCGCCCGGCGTTGTCGACAGCCGGGCGCACGTTTCACGAAGAGACCGCGCGCATCGCGGACCCCTACGGCATCGCCCGCCGCAGGTGGTGAGCAGGCCATGAAGGAGCAGAGGAAGGAAGAGGATGACGGAGATTGGGTTTTCACATGCGATGTGGGGCCTGTGCGGGCTGCACGTTCCCAGACTCGGTCCCTGATTCGGAAACAGTCATGACCATGCAATTGCAATCCCGGAGAAAGACGTGGACGGCGACGGCTGCCCTCGCGGCCGTCACACTGTCGACGAATCACGCATCCTTCGCGCGCGAACAGAACCCGCCCGCCCAGCCAGCCCAGACTTCGCAGCAATCGGGAAGCGGCGGAGCCAGCGACCCCGCGCTGCGCGAATACCTCAGCGCCAACGGATTGCTCAATCGCGGCTTGAACGATCTTGCCGCCGAGGAGTACCGCAAGTTTCTTGCGGCTCATCCCGAGCACGAGAAGGCGCTGGTGGCGCGTTATGGGCTGGGCGTCGCGCTGTTCCGTCTGAAGAAGCCCGATGAAGCGGTGAATGAGCTTCAGCCGCTGCTGAAGGCCAAGGGTTTCGCCACATTCGAATTCGCCCCGGAGACGCTGCTGATCATCGGTCAGTGCGCATTTGAGCAGAAGCAATGGGCCGATGCCGCTGAACCGCTTTCGCGATTGGCGATGAGCTACTCCAAGCACGATGCAGCGGATGACGCTGCGGCCATGGCGGTGGAGTCGCTGTATCGCCTGCAGCGTTACGACGACATCGATGCGCTCTGGTCGCTCTTCGAGAAGAACTGGGCGGAAAGCCCGCTTCGTGAACGGGCCGATTATCTGCGCGGCCTGGCGCTGGTGGCGAAGAAGGACGACTTGAACGCCGCCAAGCACCTCACCGCCATGACCGAGCGGTATCCCACGGGCGAATTCGCCGATCGCGCGACGCTCCTGCTGGCGCAGTGTCTGCATCGCGAAGGCAAGACTGACGCCGCAGCCGAGGCATATCGCAAGGTGCTGAAGAAGGATGACGCTGTCGCCGCCGACGCGACCTACGGCCTGGCGGTGCTGATGCAGCAGAAGGGCGATGACAAGGAAGCGGCAAGTCTGTACGACACGTTTCTGCAGAAGTGGCCGCAGAACGCGGCGGCGGGAGCGGCGATGCTCGATCGCGGTCGCTTGTGTGTCGCGGAGAAACAATACGATCGCGCCAGGCAGTTGCTGCAGGCCGGCGCGGAGAAGGCTCAGGCGCGAGCGGATGAAGCCGCGTACTGGCTGGCGAAGTGCGATCTGCGCGAAGAGAAGTACGCGGACGCCGCCGCACGATTGAAGGACGCCATCGCCGCATCTCCCAACAGCCGGCTGCTGGCTGAGATGATGTACGACCGCGGCGTGGCCCTGGCCAGGGCGGATGATGCGGCCGGGGCCATCGCGGCACTTGATGAGTTTCGCAAAACCTACGGCGATCACGCGCTGGAGGCCGACGCCACCGCGCTGCAGGCGACGCTGGAACATCAGCGTCAGGGATACGACGCCAGCGCGGAATTGTGCGCAGCGTTCCTGAAGAAGCATGCCGACCATCCGCAGGCGGCGGCGATCGCGTTCCTCGCTGCAGAAGACGACATGCTGCGCGAGATGTTTGAAGACGCGGCCAAGAAGTACGCGGCGTTCCTCGCGAAGTACGGCGACGATCCGCAGGCGCGAACCGCGCACTACCGCCTTGGCAGCGCGCAGTTTCGGCTTCAGAAGTTTGATGACGCCAGACCGAACCTGACCCAAGTGGTCGATGGACGCAAGACCGAGAAGGCGTACCGCCGCGCGCTGCTCATGCTGGGCGACATCGCCTTTCAGCAGCAGCAAT
>CAZCGB010000609.1:0-2380 GCA_964498045.1 uncultured Isosphaeraceae bacterium | reverse complement strand
GAGGCTGGCCTCGCGGATCTGCTGCTGGACCTTCAGCCGCACACGCATACGACAGCGATGGAGCGGGCCAATGCATCGTCTGCCACGAGCCGACTGGATGCCATCGAACGCTGCCTGCACGAACGAATGAGCGAGCGGCTGACAATCAGCGACCTGGCCCGCATCGCCTGTTGCAGCGTTCGGTCGCTGCAGGCGCTCATGGTGGAACAGTGCGGAATGGGGCCGGCGGAATTCGTGCGACGCCAGCGGCTGGTGCATGCTCGATCGCTCCTGCAAAAGCCGATTCGAACATCGACCGTGGCTGAGATCGCCCAGCAAAGCGGCTTCGCGCATTTGGGCCGATTCACGTCCAGCTACCGGCGGCTGTTCGGCGAATCGCCATCTGAGACAAGCCGGCACGCAGGGAGCACCGCTCGGGCTGCATCCGAAAAGCGATGCGGAAATCGCGCTAATCGGACTGGCGTGCGTCGGTCATTGCACTAACTTTCTTGGCCCCCGATTTCGCATGCCCGCGCCATCGACCTGCCTTCTGGCATTGGTGTTGGTCAAGGGCGAGCGTGATGGCGCGGTTTCCGCATCCCCCGACAAGCGAAGGAGTCATGATGGCCACCAGAACCCGAGCGATCCTTGCCACATCCATGTTCACCGTTGTGGCAGCAGCGTTGTCCGTGAGAACCCCGACCGCATGGAGTTCTGAAGCCAGCCAGAATCCGGCCAGCGAATCGGTGATCACGTCGATCGCGGCGATGGCTGTTGCGATGCCTGTTCCCGACGATGAGTACACCGCCAACGGCCAGGGTTCTTTCCGCATCGGCGGTGACAAGGCGCAGCCCGTCACCAAGGCCCACGTCGAGATTGACGAGCGCGACCGCGCCACGCTGACGCTGTCGCTGAGGGATGGAACAACGCTGGAGATCAAAGGCCGCGCCGCCGGCACGGGCCACCATCGCACGCTCACGTTCCGCCGCGGTCTGGGGCAGGACGAAATCTCCGGCTCGGGCGAGTTCTCTATCAACGACAACACCGGCAAACTCACCAGCGCTTCAGGCAATGGGCGCGTGAAGGGTGACAACTTCAGTTTCGATTTCGAAGCCGGGCGCCCAGCCGCCGGCGATCCGGATACTGAAGATCGCCATTCATTTTCTGACAACGTGTCCGGAAATGGCCGGCTCGACGCTGAGGGCGAGAAGTACCGCCTCACCCACATGCGCATCAACATGGCGCGAAACGGGGACCTGACCATCGTGGTTGAAAGCCCAGACACCGATGACATTCACTGGGAAGGCCGATGGAGCGGCGACGGTCCGGTGTACCAGGTGGCATTCAGCCGCACCGGCGTGCGCAAGGTCACTGCCACCGGAGCGATCACGCTTTCGCGCAATAAGAAGGCGTTCAAGAGCATCGAGGTCGATGGCCTGGCGCACGGCGATTTCGCCCGGTTGTACTTTGAAGCCCGCAACTGAATCCAAATACTTGCCCTCGCGCGGCGGCTGTCGCGCGAGGGTGACTGCAACCGGCCCTACGGCAGGTACCCCCCTGCCAGCATGTTGAACGCATCGACCTGCGATTTGCACCACGCGTCATCGCGTTTGAGTTCCTTTGCCATGATCTCGGCGACGCGCGACGCGCAAGCCATCGCCGCCTTGGCATCCAGCAGCAATGATCGCGTCCGCCGGGCCAGCACATCCTCTACCGTACGAGCCATTTCCGAGCGCGTCGCCCAAACGACTTCCGCCACGCGCACTGCGAGATTCGGATGCAGGCGCTCGCCGAGTCTGGCATCGGCTTGAATCAACGCCTCGATCTCGACGGCGTCGGTGCCGTAGAACGAAAGATCGCCGAAGCGGTCAGCGTTCTCGTGATAGCCGTGAATGTTGAGCGTCTTGGTGACACACGGGCTTTCCGCCAGTTCGCCGAATTCGGCCGCCTTGTTCACCGCTTCCTCGGCCATGTGGCGATAGGTGGTCCACTTGCCCCCGCCGACAGTAAGCAGGCCTGAATCTGAAATGTGAATCGTGAAGTCGCGCGACACGCTGGCGGTGTTCTTCTCATCGTCGGGATTGCCTACCAGCGGCCGAATGCCGGCGAAGACGCTGAGAATCGTGTCGCGCGTCAGTTCATGCGCGAGATAGCGCGAGGCGTTCGAGAGAATGAAATCGATCTCTTCATGTTGCGCGCGCGGCTCAAGCGTCACCTCGTGCAGAGGCGTGTCGGTCGTGCCCACCACCGCGCGATCGTGCCAGGGCACGGCAAACAGCACGCGCCCGTCATCGGTGTGCGGCACCATCAGCGCGCTATCGCCCGGCAGCACGCTGCGCGGAAACACCAGATGTACGCCCTGGCTGGGCTTGATCATCGGCTTGGCGTTCGGCTCATCCAT
>CAZCGB010000608.1:0-2394 GCA_964498045.1 uncultured Isosphaeraceae bacterium | reverse complement strand
GGTGATTCGAAGAAATGCTCTGCCATCAGTCTTTGTGCCAAGTGTTATGAGAGTCGAAGCGAATAGGCGCTTGTACTGATTTCTGTACCAGCCATCGGGTGAGCTTCGAACGTCGTCCGGCTATGCCCGCCTGGCTGTTTGATGCAGCGAACTCCCCCGGGCCAGATTGTCCAAGGCGCTGTGCGGACGCTGCTCATTGTAGTGCCGACGCCATGCTTCAACTTTCTTCCGAGCATCGTCCATGTTCATGAACCAGTTCTCGTTCAGACATTCCGCACGCAGTCTTCCGTTGAACGCTTCGATCAGCCCATTTTCCGTGGGCATGCCGCGACGGCCTTTCGACGGAATGCGCAGCGCCCGCCAGCAGGAGCAGGAACACGCAGATTCGGAAGGCCCACCGTCGTTTGGTCATCTCATCGCCCCGCATTCAGGGCACGCGGTCGCATCGTGCGGCGTGCCGCGTAGGTCGTACGCACACGTCGAGCAAAGGCCGCGTTTGATGCGCCTCAAACGACGCAACGCGAGCGGCGCGGCAACGAACAACCAAATAATGACCGCGTAGAACACCGTGTTGATCGCGAAGCCAGGCCAGATAGGACGCGCCGGCAACTCCAATTGCCCAATGAAGAATGACGCGCGTTTCGAGTCATGGTTCGGCGTCGACTGGCGAGCCGTGACCGAATGAAAAGGCCGGCCTTGATCGCCTGGTGCGGCCAATGCGCCAAACGCTGAACTGCCCGGACCGTAACTCCCTGGGAACTCGATGACCTCGGCGCGAGAATCGACGATGATCCACGCCACCGCGACGTTGATGATCGCGCCGCCCACGAGCAGGCCGAGCAACACGCAGATTCGGAACGCCCAGCGTCGTTTCACGGCATCATCGTACCTCACGCCGCCACCACAGCCTCCCGGCCCCTCACCCCGTACCCACAGCAAAAATGAGAGCCGCCTGCAGCCTCATGATCGCTCATGAAACCGCAGGCGGCGAAACGCACTCATGACGACCCGGTCACGAGGTCCAGTTGACGATCACCATCAGCAAATCAGCGGTGTTCACGACGCCGTCGTGCGTGACATCGGCCGGGCAGGTCGCCGGCAGCGGCGGGCACGCGCCCCATGCGACGATCACCGCCAGAAGGTCATCGATCCGCACATGTCCATCGCCGTTGACGTCGCCGGCCAGGCCGACGCCCTGATAGGTCAGCACCACAGAAGTGGGCGTGTACGACACGGCGAACCCAGCCGCGCCGGTGACCGCGCTGAACGTGCCGGCGATGCTGTTGGCGGTGAGGATGGTGAACTGCGCGCCCACAGCCGGTGGGCCGCCTGCGAGCCGAAGATTCAATGTGCCGGCGAGCGAAGCGTTGTCCCAGATGACATAGTGATCGCTTGGCGGCAGGGCCGGGCCGCCGATGTCGACGTTCAGACGGCCGGTGGCCTGCTGTGTGAACGTGCCGTTGAAATCAACCTGCACGCGGGAGGCGTTGTCGCCGGCTTCGAAGTCGCCGCCGTTGACCACATCGACGCTGAGGGCGGCATCGGGCTGCATGCGGACCGCGCCGTCGGCGTTCACCTGGATCGAGCCGCTGCCGTAGGTGGTGCTGTCGGTGCGAAGGATGAGGTCGCCATTGACGATGAGCTGAGTGGAAGCGAGATCGAGTGACATGACCGCGGTGGAGCGGACATCGAGCGTGCCGTTGACGATTGCGCCCAGGCCGGGTGCGTCGATGGCGCCGTAGGCGCGGATCGACGATGTGCCGTTGAGGTTGGTGCGCAGGCCGCCGAAGCTGCCGAGGGTGATGTCGCCATCGATGCCGAGGCTGAGTGCGTTGTTGGATTCGATGGTTCCGCCGTTGGAGACGATGTCGCCATCCCATCCGAAGATGCTCGGCGTGCCATCGAGCTGCAGCTTCGCGTTGGGGCCGACGGTGGTGACGTGGCCGGCATCGACTTCGTACGCGCCATCGAGTTCGAGTGTGGAGCCCATGTTGAGCGCGGAGGTCGAGCCGCTTTTGAATTCGATGCCCGGCTGCACCTGAAGCCGGCCGTTGGCGGAGACGACGACCGAGCCGTTGACGTCGATGTCGCCATCGCCTTCGACGAAGGAGGTTTGGCCGCTGCCGGGATTGGCGGTGAGCGTGCCGTCGAGCGTCCAGTTGTTCTCGGCGTTGAACGCGCTGCCGTTGCCGAGGTTGATGTTCTGCACGGGCAGGAACATCGGGCCGTTGACGAAGAGGGTGAGGCCGGCGTTGTTGATGTTGATGGTTGGCGGGAGCGTCATGCTGCCGCCGCCGAGCACGCTGAGTTCCAGGTCGCCGCCGGAGACCGTGACATCGCTGCCGTTGGCGGCGTTGAACGCGGCCGGGGCGTTCTCATGCACGTAGACGTGGC
>CAZCGB010000607.1:0-2402 GCA_964498045.1 uncultured Isosphaeraceae bacterium | reverse complement strand
ACGTACGCCTGCCGCGCGATCCTCAAGGCCTTCAGCCGCCAGGGCATGAAGCTGAGCAAGTACCGCCAGCGCTTCCCGACCGATTTCGATCCCGCTCTGGAGAAGTCGAATCACCTGGAGACGATGCGCGCAACCACCGAGCGCGAAGCCGCCGACGAGGTCAAGCACATCGTCATGACCAACGAGGCCGACCTGTCGGATGTTGAGCAGGTGGTGATCCATCACCGCTTTGGTTTGGATCGCTCCGATGAGACGCCGCCCCTCACGTTGGAGCAGGTCGGTCAGATCATCGGCGTGACCAAGGAGCGCGTGCGCCAGATCCAGAACAAGGCTCTCGAGAAGATCCGCCTGACGCTGGAAGAGGCGCGGCTCGAGGAGGCCCAGCAGGCCGGGCAGGAGCCGTCACCGAATGACGATGACTCGACGCTGTTGAACTGAAGCTGGTCAAGAGCCGGAGTCTTGAAGTACCAATTCGCCGGACCCGGTCACCTGACCGGGTCCGGTTTTCTTTGACGAAGGTTGGGCGTCTCATGGTGCAATCATCGGTGCCGTTTGCAGGCTAGCTCCATTTCATGCCTGAACGTACGGCTCCGATTTGCAGGGACTATTGTTCTCTTCGCCGATCAATCCGCTGCAATCTCTTTGACCGCGAAACAGAAACCATCCCCCACCCGCGATTCCGCATCGCACTGCGTGCATCCTTCGCAGCGCGGCACGTCCATCAGTCTGCCGGTCATCCAATCCGACACCCGCGAGGCGCATCACGCTAGGAAAATCCGTCCGTCACGCAATGGCAAGCGGCGGGCCATCGTCCTCGCTGCCGTGCAAGGCCTGATGATCGCGCACATCGTGCTCTGGCTGCTGAGCAGGAAGTACGGCTGGTTCGGCGGGGGACACACCACGACGCCGATCGAACCATCGGAGTCGATGGCGTTCGCGAAGGATGGCGTCATCAACGCCGGGCTGATCTTCTTCTCCGTCGCTCTGCTGTCGACGCTCATTCTTGGCCGGTGGTTCTGCGGTTGGGGCTGTCACATCGTGATGCTGCAGGATTTCTGCGGCTGGATGATGAAGAAGGTCGGCGTACGGCCGAAGCCGTTCCGCTCGCGGCTGCTGATCTATGTGCCGCTGCTGCTGGCGATCTACATGTTTATCCTGCCTGCAGTGCATCGCGTGGCGCTCATTCCGCTCGATGCGTCGCTGGCAAAATCTCTGGGCGATCACAACTGGCTTGTCATCGGCGTGCGCGAAGTGTCGGGTTTCCTGGGCTTTCCGCTGCCCCTTCCGAACATGCCCGCGTGGAGCGCGCGGTGGCACCTCACCACCACCGAGTTCTGGCGCACATTTCCGGGCGCGATGATCGCGATTCCGTTCCTCTTCGTCTGCGGCTTCGCGATCGTGTACTTCCTCGGCGCGAAGGGCTTCTGCACGTATGGATGTCCCTACGGCGGTTTTTTCGCGCCGCTCGACAAGTTTGCGCCCGGCCGCATTCTGGTCACCGATGCCTGCGAAGGTTGCGGCCACTGCACCGCTGTTTGCACCAGCAATGTGCGCGTGCATGAGGAAGTGCGCGAGTACGGCATGGTGGTCGATCCCGGCTGCATGAAATGCCTCGACTGCGTCAGCGTCTGCCCGAATGAGGCTCTGCACTTCGGCTTCGCCAGACCAGCAGTGCTCAAAGGCTCCGCAAGGAACGAGGCTCCCCAACGCAGATACGACCTGACGCTGGGTGAGGAATGCGTCTTCGCCGGCGTCTTCGCCTTGACTTTCTTCAGCGTGCGCGGCGTGTATGGGCTCGTGCCCATGCTCATGGCCGCAGGACTCGCGGGCTGTGTCACGTTTGTCGTCTGGAAGTGCTGGCGGCTGCTTCGCGAACCGAATGTGGTGTTCCATCACTTCCAGCTGAAGTTGAAGGGCCGGTGGAAGCTCGCTGGCCTCGTCTTCGCGCTGCTCACGGCGATCACGTTCGCGCTCGTGCTGCACTGCGGCATGATCAACCTGTTCAAAATGCTCGGCGACAGGCAGTTCGCTCGCGTTGACGTCAATCCCGCTGAGGTTTCAGCCGGGCACCTGGCAAGCGTTGATGAGTCCGACCGCGAGCATGCGCGCATGGCGTTGTTCTGGTACGACCGCATCGTGTCGATTCCCTCGGGCGGTTTTGCATTGACGTCGTTGGCACAGGACGACATCGACGGCCTGCGGGCCCGCATGCACTGCGCGCTGAACGAATTTGATCAGGCTGAGACGATCTTGCGCGATGGATTCGCCCAAAGGGAGAACGAAACCACGACCGCGGCTCTCGGTCGGTTCCTGAGCGATCGCCCTGAAGCCGCGAAGAAGCAGGAGGATGATGCAAGCGCTCGCCAAACCGAGCACGGCGAAATGCACGTACATGCCGAGTC
>CAZCGB010000606.1:0-2407 GCA_964498045.1 uncultured Isosphaeraceae bacterium | reverse complement strand
ACGGCTCGCCGGGATACAAGCTGACTGCTCGCTCCAGATGCGATGCGGCGCGATCAAGATTGGGATGCTCGCCCAGCATCAGCGCCTCAGCCGCAAGCGAAAGGGCCGCCATCGAGTCGGGAGCCTGATCAAGAATCTCATTCAACGACACGATCGCCTTGGCAAGCAGCGCGGGTTCGCGGCTGTGATGCTGGATCAGGAAGTTCGCCTCGGCCAGCCGCACCTGCAGCGAATCGTCGCCCAGCAATCGATGGAGGTTGCCCATGGCCTGCGCGATCAATCGCTGATCATTCCATGCCCTGGGCTGCGAAAGCGCGAAGCGCTGCACGGTGATGGAATCGGGAAACTCATTGATCACCGAATTCAGCGTGGCAAGACCCGACGATTCATTCATTCGAAGCAGGTACGCGGCACGCGCGCACCCGACGGTCTGTCGCTGCGAATCATCTAGCGGCCTCTCTGCGATCGCCGCGTCGATCAACTTCAGACCGGAGGCATAGTCGCCGCGCTTGGCGAACAACTCGGCTTGTTCAAACGCCAGCGGAACAGTCAGGCCTCCCACTTCCTCCGCCTTGTTGAGCAGCGTCTCCTCAAGCTGCGGCAGGCGCTCTCGCACAGTGTCGGCCAGAACTAGAAACAGCTCGGGGTCGTCGGCCGGCGCGGCGAGCACTGTGTTGACAAACGCCGTCGCCGAGGTCGCATCTGCCTGCAGGAGCCAGCCGCGCACGAGCAGCGAAGCCACTTCGGGGTCGGCGGGCAACTGCGCGTGAATCTGCTTCAGCGAGTCGATGATCTCAGCGGTCATGTCGCCACCAGTGATCAGTTCGGCGGGCGTGCCGGATTCGCGGAGCGCAAACGAAGTCCGCACCAGCAGGAGAAACGGCTGCAGGCGCTCCACGCCACCGCGGCTGATCACCAGCCGTGCGATCTGATGGGCTTCATCAAGCCGGCCGGCAACCAGCAGCGCGTTGCCGTAGGCCACACCCGCCGTGCTCCAGTTGGGCGCCGCCTGATAAGCCTCCTGATACGCGGCGATGGCGCGGGCCTGTTCGCCCACGCGCAGGCTCGCATCGCCAAGCAGATACTGCAGCACCGGATCATGCGGAGCGGTCGAAAGCGCCATCTGCAGCGATTCGGACTCGGCGCGCCAATCGCTGCCGTCGGCCCGAAGGACGGTTGATACCGCCAGCGCCCACACTCGATCCTCGTCCAGTTCCTTCTGCGCGGGACTGATGCGCAGCAGCGGCTGCAGCGCGGTGATGGCGTCAGCATTGCGGCCGACGGCGATGAGCGAAGCGACCTCGAGCCGCCTCACGCTTGCGGGTGGATCACCCAACGCTGATTTCGCTTCGCCGCACTCGCTGACAGCGCGCGCCGGCTCGTCATTCTGCCATGAACGGCGGATCGACACCTCGCGCGGCCACCATTCCCTGGGAAAGCGTCCGACCGCCGACGCCACCGCCGCGTCGGCTTCGTCGCGCAGCCCCAGGGCGTCCAGAAGCGCGACCAGCTGCTCCAGGACCGCCTGCGAATTCGCGCTGAGGCTGCCCACCGCGTGCAGCTCGGCCCGCGCATCTTCCGTCCGGCCGGCGTCCACCAGCGTCGCCGCCGCAAGCAGGCGGAAGCGCGCATCACCTGCGTATTGCTCAGACCACTGGCGGCACTGCTCCACCAGCGCCGCATTCGTCGCGCCTTGTCGCGAACGCACTTCGAGAACCATTCTGCGCCAAGCGAGATTGTCGGGTTCAAGCTCCATCAATCGCCCGGCGATCTCCTCCGCCTCGGTGAATTGCCGTCCGAGGAACAGCACCTCGGCCTTGGCCGCAAGCGCATCCACCATTGCGGGATCGATCTTGAGCAATGCGTCGGCCGTCTGCGCCACACGATCTCGATCGCCCAGTTGCGCATACAGGTTCAGAAGTCGCCGGAGCACATCCAGCCGCTCGACGTCGTGTGCGCCCTTGCCTTCGGCCTGCAGGCGATCGATCAGCTCCAGCCCGTGGGTGGTGTACAGATCAGCCGCCTCAAAGAGATTTCGACCGCCCGAAGTGGGCAAGCGAGCAAGAGCCTCGGCAAAGACCAGGTTGACTTCCAGGTCGTCCTTGTTCTGCTCGAAGTAGTACGACAATTCGGACCGCGCCTGTTGCAGATCGCCTGCACGATACGCGTTCAATCCGGCGGCCCTGGCCTGGGCGGCCATCCGCTCCTGCTGCGCGCGCGAGACAGCCTTGTACGCGATGATGCCCGCGCCGATGACCACGGCCGCGAGCATCAGCACCAGCAGGCGCCGCTTGCCGCGCCTACTCAGCCGCACTCGACGCTCTCCCGCGCAAGACCAGCACGGCCGTGCGGAACAGGATCATGAAATCGAAGGCGAAGGACGCCTTCTGCACGTACTCGATGTCGT
>CAZCGB010000605.1:0-2407 GCA_964498045.1 uncultured Isosphaeraceae bacterium | reverse complement strand
GCTCGGCTGATGCTGCTATCCTTACGCCTTGATTCGCGTGGCGGTGGCGGCTGTCTCTGGGGCTGTAGCTCAGTTTGGGAGAGCGCTTCCATGGCATGGAAGAGGTCGTCGGTTCGATCCCGATCAGCTCCACTCAGTATTCTCGCCCGCCATGGCCATGGCGGGCGAGGCTGTTTTTGAACTGTCAGAGGCGGCGAAATCCCATTTGGACGATTGCTGCGAGTTCTCCGATGACCACCTTCGACACCATCGTTCTCGGCGTCGGCTCAATGGGCTCGGCCGCGTGCTTCCATCTCGCGCGGCGCGGCGTGAAAGTCCTCGGCATCGAGCAGTTCGGCATCCCGCACAGCCTCGGATCGCATCACGGCGACAGCCGCATGATCCGCCTGTGCTATTACGAGCACCCCGATTACGTGCCGCTGCTGCAGCGTGCGTATCAACTTTGGGATGAACTGGAGAATCACTCCGCGCAGCGTCTGCTGCACATGACCGGCGGCATTTACATCGGCCCGCCGTCGAGCGAGTTCATCGCCGGAACCATTCAGGCCGCGACCGCCCACAAGCTCGATCACCAGCGGCTGTCGCGCGACGATCTGCGCAAGCGCTTTCCGCAGTTTCGTGTTCCCGATGATTTCATCGGCGTGTGGGAACCGAATGCAGGCTTTCTCCTGCCCGAGAAAGTCGTCGCGGCGCATGCGACGCTGGCGATGCGGCACGTCGCGGAACTGCACGGCCACGAGCCCGCGCTGGAATGGTCCGCCGACAGTCGCGGGGTGACCGTGCGCACGGCCAGCGCCGCGTATTCCGCGCGGCATTTGATCATCTGCGGCGGAGCGTGGAGCGAGAAAGTCCTGCGCGATATCGGCGTGCGGCTCAAGGTCACGCGCCAGGTGCTGGGCTGGGTCCAGCCGCGCCGGCCCGAGATGTTCGCATTCGGCGTGATGCCGGTGTGGGCCATCGACGCGCCTGACGGCACGCAGCACTACGGCTTTCCCATGCTGGAAGGCGAAGCCTTCGGCAGCGCACGGCCGGGTTTCAAGATCGCCCATCACTGGCACGCCGAGGAAACTTCGCCCGAGACCGTCAATCGCGTGCCGCGTCTCGAGGACGAGGACGACTTCCGCCCGACGCTGCGCAACCTGATTCCCGACGCCGATGGCCCGCTGCTGTCGATGGGTGTGTGCATGTACACGTGCAGCCCCGATTCGCACTTCATCATCGATCGCCACCCGCATGTCGCCAGCGGCAACGTGACCATCGCCTGCGGCTTCAGCGGCCACGGCTTCAAGTTTTCGAGCGTGGTGGGGGAAGTGCTGGCCGACCTCGCGACCGAAGGCCGGACGAGCCATCCAATCGGGTTCCTCGGCTTGTCACGCTTTCAATAGTGCGTGAACCAAAAAGCCCAGGGACTTTGTCCTTGGGACGCGACGCAAGCGATGGTCAGGCAACGGACGCCCCGGGGACAGGAATCTCCGGGCTTTGTCGATGCGTTCGTCATCGCGTCGCCGGCAGGTTGCGCGGATTCTCGATGTACCGATCGAAGAACTCGATGATGCGGTCGAGCCGATCCATGCGCTGCCGCGGATCGCCTGTCCGAGAAAGATCATGGCCGCTGTTGGGATAGCGCACGTACTCCACGTCCTTGTTGAGTTCCTTCAGCGCGCGGTAGAGCATCTCACTCTGCGAAACGCCGGTGCGCAGGTCATTCGACGAGTGCTTGATCAGCAGCGGCGTCCTGATCTTGGTCACGTGGGTGAACGGGCTGTTGCGCACGATCACGTCGCGCATGCGGCTTTCGAAGGGATTGCCCCCGAACGCCCATTGCACCAGTTGCCAGGCGTTGCCCTCGCCAAAGAACGTGTCCAGGTCGTACACGCCGCGCTGTGCGACGGCGGCCTTGAAGCGATGATCGTGGGCGACCACCCATGCGGTGAGATAGCCCGCGTATGAACCTCCGGTGATCGTCAGACGGTCAGGATCGACCCATTCCCTCATGAGCGCCTGATCGACGGCGGCGAGCACGTCGCCGCCAGGACCTTCCCCCCAATCCTGGAAGTTGCCCCGCTGAAACGCGTAGCCATACCCGCCGGACCCGCGCGGATTGCAGTACACCACGCCATAGCCCCATGAACACAGCAGCTGGAACTCATGCCACATGGTGGATTCGCCCGGCCCCCACATCGCGCTTGGCCCGCCATGCATCTCCAGACACAGCGGATATTTCTTCCCGACTTCGCGATTGCTCGGCTCCATGAGCCAGCAATCGATCTTCAAACCGTCCGGTCGCGTGATTTCGAATTTGGTCGGCAGGACGATGTTCTTGTCCTTGACCCAGTCGTTGAGGTCATGCGCGAGCCGCACGCCGCGACCGTCCCGGACTTTCAGAACGCATGGGTTGGACGCGCTG
>CAZCGB010000604.1:0-2421 GCA_964498045.1 uncultured Isosphaeraceae bacterium | reverse complement strand
ACGTAACGACCATTGGGGCTGATCGCCAGAGCCTGCGTGGGTGATGACGCGCCCAACGCGCCGTCTGGGGCTTGGATGACAGCCGCCACAGAGTATCGACAAGCGACCTGGGCCCACGCATTCTCCCTCCCGAGGGCGAACGCGCCCGCGCACGCGATGAGGACGAATCGGACGACCCGCGCGCAGCCTCGGCGCATCGCGTGATACCTGGTTTGTTCCGCCCTGGATTCAGCCATCGTGCCGACCTCCGTCGCCTGCCAGAGAAATGAAAAGGGCAGCGACGTATCCACCATACCTCCAGACGAGGTGGGTGCAAACCCAAATTCCCTGGATTCACACCATTCTCACAAAGGCTTTCTTCTTGACGCAGCCGCGCATCGGGCTCACCTCGTACGCCACAATGAATCGTGGCAATCGGTCGGCAACAAAAAACACACCCGCGGACACGATCGTGTCCGCGGGCGTTGAAATCACTTTCCGGTTCTCCTGACGTCCGGCTCAGCCGGGGTTGGCCGGGTTCTGCGGCTGACCCCCCGCGCCTCCCGGCCCTCCGCCGGGCGCGGCTCCGGGATCGGTCGCCGGTGGAGTGGGTGGCGCCGGCGGCGCGGCGTTCGCTTCGAGCAATTCCACATCGAAGATCAGCGTCGCCTTCGGGGGAATGCCCTGCCGGCCGAATTCGCCGTAAGCCAGGTCGTACGGAATGATCAGCTTGCGCTTGCCGCCGACCATCATGCCGCCGACGCCTTCGGTCCATCCCTTGATGACGCCGTTGAGCGGGAACTCGGCGGGCTGGCCGCGATCGACTGACGAATCGAACTTCGTGCCATCGACCAGATAGCCGGTGTAGTGGACTTTGACCATGGCGTCGGGGCCGGGAGGAGCGGCGCCTTCACCCACCTTGAGGTCGTAGTACGTCAGGCCAGATTCGGTTTTGGTCGGCTGGCCGGTGACGGCGTCGCCGGGAAGCTTCTCGGGGACTTTGCTGTAAGGATCGATGGCGAGCAGTTCGATGTCGAGCACGAGCGTTGCGTTGCCGGGGATGTTGGGCGGCTGGCCCTGCTCGCCGTAGGCCGACTCGGGCGGCAGAATCACCTTGCGCTTGCCGCCGACCTTCATGCCGGTGACGCCTTCGACGAAGCCCGGGAACATGCCCTTGAGCGGCACGGCGATGGGTTCGGCGGCGCGGGAATTCGCGAACTCGGTGCCATCGACCAGGAAGCCGTTGATGTGAATCTGCGCGACGGATTCAACGCTGGTGAGTTCCGCGCCTTCGCCGACCTTGAGGTTGTAGTACTGCACGCCGGAAGGCAGCGTGATGCTGTCGCCGACGACGGCGTCGCCGGCGAAGCGCGGCACGATGACGTTGCTGAGCACCGCGCCGCTGGTGGCGTCGATCATCACCTTGTGCGCCTCGCCGTTGGCGTACAGCACGATTTCAATGTCGGGCGGCACATGGCTGACGCGGAGATGCGCCGTCTTGAGCGCGGCGTTGCCGCCGACCGCCTTCTGCGCGATGTCGATCGCCTGCAGCAGCGAGGTCTTGCACTCGGCGATCTGCTTCTGCACATCAGCGGGCGGCGGAGGCAGCGTGCGAAAGTCGGGCTTGTTGGGATCGGCCGGCGGCTGCTGGGCTGCGGCGTTCTCGCTGGTGGGCGGAGTCTGGGCCGGATTCTGTGTTGGATTCTGCGCGAGCGCGACGGCGCTGCACGCCGCCAACGTCGCAAGTAACGTGAGAGACTTGATCTGCATGTGTGAGCCTTGATACAGCAACCGGAGTGTGGGGAGTGTGCCAGGCGCCGGCGACGTCGGGCATTGGGGCGCAGCCGAACGCGACCGCGAAAAACGGTCATGAGTCTAGCACCATTCGCGCGCGCACGCCGTCAGCCGCAAATCCTCTGGAAACCATGATTTGCCGTCGTTCCTTGGGCCATTTGCGACATTCGGCGCGCGCAGCATGACACGGATTCACCTTGCCCGGCGAGCGGGGCGCTGCACCATTGGCCCAGCGCGGCATGATCGCGCGGACTCTGGAGGCGGGCATGCAACTCTCTTCGTTTCGTTCTGCGTGGCAAACCATGTTCGCCGGTGCGGCCATCATCGGGCTGCAAGGTTGTGCCGGGCGATCGGATGTGTCGATGCTCGATCCGCTGGCACAGAAGTCCGCGGCGATGCCGATTACCTGGGACGACGTGCTCGCGCTCCAGTTGAATCGTCCGATCGAGCGCGTGCAAGCGCTTCGCGATCGCTACCTCGACGCAGGTGATGCGCGGGAGCGGCGACGCTTGCGCGATGAGATCGCCTTTGCCGCGCTCGCGCTGGTGGAGGAGCATGCGCAGCGCAGCCGCATTCGCCTGGCGACGGCGCGGGCCGCGCACGACGCGGCGGGGGACCTTGCGGTCATCGGTCTGACCACCGCGGCGA
>CAZCGB010000603.1:0-2424 GCA_964498045.1 uncultured Isosphaeraceae bacterium | reverse complement strand
CGTCGTGGATCATCTGGCGGTCGCAGCCCCGCTGACGCTTGGCGCGCTCAAGCCGGTCATTCTTCTGCCGGCGTCGATGCTGACCGGGCTTTCGCGAGCGCAATTGCAGGCGATCATCGCGCATGAGATGGCGCACATCCGCCGCATGGATTTTCTGGTCAATCTGCTGCAATCGGCGTTGGAGGCGCTGCTGTTCTATCACCCCGCGGTGTGGTGGGTTTCGCGGCAGGTGCGGCAGGAGCGCGAATACTGCTGTGACGACCTTGCCGCGGACGTGTGCGGCAACGTCGTGACGTATGCCCGGGCGCTGGCCCATCTGGAGTCGCTGCGCAGCGACGGCGGGCGCGGCCCGGGATTGGTGCTCTCTTCGCAAGGAGGTTCGCTCATGAAACGCATCGCCAGGTTGTTGGACACGCAGTCGCCGCGCACGCTCGCGCGGCCGCTGATCCGCCCCGGTTCCGCCGGCGCGACGTGGACGGCGGGAGTCGGGTTCGCGCTGTTGATCGCGGCATCCAGCGCGGTCGCGCTGGTCAAGCCGCCCGTGCAGTCGTCGCCTGTGCCGCAGCCGCCCGCGGCGCAGGAACCGGAGATCGTGGTGCAGGGCCGGTCGACGGTGACGCTGTTGCCGCTGGTCGAAGGGATCTGGGTCGCATCGCCGGACTCGACGAATGTGACGCAGTGCGAGGGCGTCGACCTGACTCTTGATTTCCAGGGCGAGATGGCCGGGGAGGGCACGTGGACATTGTTGGACGACGCCAGCCAAGCGGTCGAAGTGACCGGCCAAGCCGTGCTGTCGGACATGCTCGAGATCCGGTTTGCGGCGGTGCCGACCATTGATCCCGAGCGCATGCCTTCCGACGGCCTGGTGAAGGCAGCGCAAATGGCGTATCCGTTCAACCTGCTCGGATTGATGTCGTGGGTCGCGCCCGAGGCGCAGGAGGTGCTCGTCAAGCCGACGGTTGATCCAGAGGCGTACACAGTTTTCCTGCGCACGGTGCACACGCCGGCGGAAGGTCGGAGCATCTCACTGGTGCCCACGTTGAAGGATCTTCCGATCGTGGGCGGTGTCCGAATGGTCGAGCGCCCGAGCGCTCAGGTTCGCCCTAGCGTGAACCTTCGCAGGGCGAAGGAAGGCGTGATGATTGAGAACGTTGATGCGTCGCCGATTGTCACCGTCGATGGCGTGGCGATGTTTGAGTTCGAGCCGGTGACGCTCGAAGCGACGAACACGATTCCAGCCACACTGGAGGGCGAAGTCGCGGGCTTCGCGGCGACGGCTACTCCGGCTGAACCGGCCAAGCCCGCGGAGAAGCCCGCCCCTGAACCGGCGCAGCCGAAGCCTTGACGACGTTGATTGGCCAACGCGCATCGCTCGTTGTTCAGCACGCCGGGAAATGATCCTGTTCGCGGTCCGGCCGCCGCTCGGAAACGCGGCCGCGCCGTCCAAGCCCCGTCGCGCCACCTCCAGAAAAGGCGACGGGGCGATGGCGTTGCGTGATGTCCTGCATTTCCGCGCTGCGCAGCGTGAGCGCGGCGAAGGAGCCCGCATTCAATCCTCATCATCCGACAGTGCGGAACGAGGCCTGGATCAGCGGACGCCGGATGCACGCGACCCGTGCGATCGATTGTCCCTACCATCCCGGCCCTCGCATGGCCGACTCGACTCCGCAATCCGACTCCTCGCGCACGCCGCTCGCCGCGGTGTGCGCGCTGACGTTTGCGTGTTCCATCGGCACCGGCGTGGTCTGGGCCGGCATCTCTTTTATCGCGAAGAACGACTATAAGTTCAGCGAAGCGAACGTGCTGTGGCTATATGTCGCGCTGGGTGCGACGTATGTGATGGGCTCATTGAGCGCGGGATTCGGACTGCGGCGCGTCGAAGCGAGGCTGCCGCACCGGCGCGTGCTCGCGTGCGTGCTTATCTGCGCCGCGTCGGCGTGTCTCATGCTCCGCTTCAGCTCGTCGGCGTGGATGCTGTGCACCGTCGCCATCGCCGTCAACATCGTCACGTCATGGCTCTGGCCGATCGTGGAGAGCTACGTCACCGCAGGCAAGCACGGCGCGGCGATGCGGAACGCGCTGGGTGTGTGGAACATCACATGGACGACCGCGGTGCTGGCCAGCCTGCTGCTCATGGCCCCGCTGGTAGGTCAGCACGCCAAGACCTCGCTGGAAGGCACGTCGGTCATGTACCTGCTGGCCCTGGCGTCGCTGCGATGGTTCCCGCCCCGGCCGGCATCGCACGGAAGACCCGATGATGGTGACGAGGAAAACGTCGATCGACGTGAGTATCCGCACCTGCTTCGCTCTGCCCGGATGCTGCTGCTGTCGAGTTACGTGCTGAACGCCGCGATGTCGCCGCTGCTGCCGTTCCTGATCACGCGGGTTGGCGTCAGCGACCCATGGTCCACTCCTGTGGCGGCG
>CAZCGB010000602.1:0-2429 GCA_964498045.1 uncultured Isosphaeraceae bacterium | reverse complement strand
AAGGTTCGTGTTGAGAAAGCGCGAGCCGTAGGCGAAGAGCTCCGGATGGTTGCCGCGCAGAACCGCATAGAGGCAGAACAAGCCGCCGAAGAGCAGGAATTCCGTGGCGAGAAAGAGCCACATGCCGAGTTTCGCGGCTTCGAACTGCTGCATCGGGCTGTCGAAATGATGCGCGAGATGCGGATCGTGCGGCTGCTGTTCGTGCGAACGCGGCGCGGGGATCTGGTCATCGGCTGCATTCGAGACAGCCGGCTCGGAGACGATCATCGTGGTCATGGTGTGGCCCCTTTCCTGTCCGTTGCCGGTGACATGAAACGTGCACGCAGCGTCGTGAAATCGAGCAGCCGCCCGCCGTTGTCCCGTTGCAGCATCTCGAGTGATTGGCGATCAGCGGCCGCCGCAACTCCCGAGGCCATCGGTGTCTGAAGTCGATCGCTGAGCAGGAAGTGCGCCGAAGCAGCATCAAGCCATCGCCCGGTCGCACAATCGTGCACATACCTCGCCAGGATTGGCTTGGGCGCATGCTCCTGCTCGAAGTTGAACATGCAATTCACATCATCGAAGGCGAACGCAGCAGATTCCCCTTTCGCCAGTTCCAGAACGATTCCCGCCGCGTATCGCTCGTCGCTGATGATCATGCGGCACTGTTCGCATTCCTGCTGACCGTAGAGGATCTCAGGAGGGAGCGGCGCGGCGTCGCGATGGCAACTGACGATCGCCGGAAGTCCAAGAGCGGAAAGAATCGCCAACAGTGCTCGACGGATAGTCATGATCCACCTCGCCGCGCGAAGAGCAGCTGTGCGGCGATCAACGGCAGGACGATCCACCCGGCCAGCGCGCCGCCGAAAATCAGCGGCAGGCGATCGCCCCAGTGCTGCGAGGCATAAAGCCCCGCCGGCCCCAGCACATCGAGCGAAGCGTGCAGGCTCGTCAATGACGCCATCTTGAACACCTGCAGCGGGTTCACAAGCGAGAGCCCCAGCATCTGTGGCACGCTGAGGTTGAACGCAAGCGTCGAACCCATCAAGCCGAGGTCTCCGAGAAAAACCACGCCCAGCCAGGTGAACAGCGCCGCCGCCAATGCAACGCTGCTTCGTCGCGTGACAGAGGAGATCAGCATGCCGACGCTGAGCATGGCCAGTGCGAGCGCATATGCGCAAATCACCAGAGTGATGAATGATGCGGCGTCCGCGCTTCCGGCACGCGAGGCAATCACCGCCGCGCACGCGCCGAATCCAAGGCAGAGAGAAGCCAGAAGCGCGATCGCCAGGCCGACGTACTTTCCGACGAGCACTTCGAAGCGCGTCACCGGCTGCGCCAGCAGGTAATTCAGCGTGCCGCGTTCGCGCTCGCCCGCGAGACTGCCTGCGCCGGCGCTGAGCGCCATCAGCGGCACGATCAGCATGACCAGGTTGATCAGGCTTGCGGCCGTGCGGCCGAAACCGCCGAATCCATACTGGCCCGTGCCGGCCAGGGCGAGCGACGCCAGTGCAAGCGAAAGCGCCGCGAATGCGATGCTGTACAGCACGAACCACTTGTTGCGCAAGGCGTCGTGGACTTCCTTGCGCGCGATCGTGATGATGTTGCTGGCGTCGATCAGCGGCTCACGTACACGAGCCGTTCGTGGCATGACGGCGGAGTCAGACATGATGATCCTCCTTCCTTGAGCCGTAGACGCCTGCCATGCGGTCACTGACCACGTCAAAGTCGCGCACAGTGATTGACGCATCGGTCAATGCGTGAATCGGCAGGGCCTTCTGTCGTGGCGGCACTTCGACGTACAAGCCGGTGCCGTTGGGCGTCGCAGTGAATCCCTGGAGTCGCAGGCTTGCGACCGCCGCCTGTTCCATGCCGTCGGCGACAAACACCTTCAGCATGCTGCGCGCGCCAAGCGCTTCGCCGAGGTCGGGGCCCGGCGCCTCCAGACGCCGGCGGCCGGCTTCCATCACCAGCACCCGATCAGCCAGGGCTTCGATTTCTGCCAGTCGATGCGAAGTGAAGAGGATCGTCTTGCCCGCGCGCTTGAGCTGCTGCAACATGTCGATGAACGCGCTGCGGCCTTCTGCATCAAGGCTTGCGGTGAGCTCGTCCAGCACCAGCAGCGGGGGATCGGCCAGCAACGCAATGGCCAGGGCCAGGCGCTGCTTCATGCCGCCCGAAAGTTCGCCGATGCGCTTGCGCCCGTGATCAGCCAAACCGACTTCATCCAGCACCAGGCAGGGACGATGGGAGCGGGCTCGCTTCAGTCGGCCGTAGAAGCTCAACGCCTCCATGGTCCGAAGGTCGTCGTGCAAAGTGAGTTCCTGCGGCACGTAGCCGAGCGACCGCCGCGCAGATTTGCCACGACGGCTGATGTCGAAGCCATTGACGCTGATCGAGCCTTCTAATGGCAGAAGGCCTAGCACGCAGCGAATCGCCGTGGTCTTGCC
>CAZCGB010000601.1:0-2430 GCA_964498045.1 uncultured Isosphaeraceae bacterium | reverse complement strand
CCTGGTGCCAGATGCCCGCGACGATGCGGCCTTCGGAATCGACCATCTCGGCCACGACGTGCTGGCCGTTGTCGGAGACGGCGGTGGCCTCGGCGGCTTCGAATGAAGGAAGTTCGGTGAGCGTGTTGGTGACGGTGTCGAAGATGTACGGCGTGTCGATGAACGTCGTGCCGACGATGTAGCGTCCGTCGGGCGACATGTCATTGCAGGACTTGATGCCGTCCAGCGTCAGATCACGGTACTTGACGATGTCGGCCCGCGCGATGGCGCCGGCGAGAAGCAGCGATGAGGCACAAACCACGTTCAGGCAAATTGAGCGCATGACCAGGAGTTCCTTTGGCCCACCAAGGAGGAGGAAGATGAAGCGTGCGATGGAAGAGTCGTGGGCGGATTTTCATCCGCCCACGCTGGAAGAGACTCAAAAGGACGATCCGATCCGAACCGCTCTGAACCTGTCGGCGGCGATCAGTTGCGGTGATCAAGAGGTGTTTGACGCACACGAGCGTTGTTACGACGGGCGCGGACACCTTGCCGGCGACCTGAACAGGTGAATTGCGGTGTGAGATCAGCCGCGACGACGGCGGCCGCCGACCAGGCCCGCCTCGCCGAGCAGGGCGAAGGCGCCGGGAGCGGGAGCGACGTTCCACGAGACGTTGTCGACGTAGGTGTCTGCGGGGAAGCCGAAGCCGAGCACGCGGATTTCATCGAAGGTGTCGCCGCCGCTGGTTGTGATGTTGAACCATTCATCACCAATGCCTGCGAAGGCCGGATCGAAGAACAGGCTGGCGACTTCGTTGCCGTTCTTGTACGCCGCGATCGCCGCACCACCGCCGAACGGAGACGGCGGGCCGCTGCTGTCCCAGGCCTGAAGCGAAGCGGAGGTGAGTTGCTGGCCGAACTCCATGAACACACCGAACGGGCCATAGAAGGAGTTGGTTGAGTCAGATCCTGTGGCTGGCGAGTTGTCGCCGACGAAGTTGCTGCCTTCGCCGGAGATGATCGACGCCAGGCCGTAGGCGGCATAGGAATTTGCGGCGACATTGACGCCCGTGGCGGCGCCGGGTTCATCAAAGGTCAGCAGGTGGCTGTATGTGGGAGCCGAAGTGCCTTGCGTGATGGTGATGGCCGCCGAAGCAGTTGCGGCTGACACCAGGGCCGAGCCCAGCGCGACGGTTGCGAGAAGAGTCGTTTCGAGTTTGATCATCTTTCATTCCTCCAAGGGGCAGTACGGGGAGCAGTGCGGGGGGCAGTGCAGGTGTAGAACAGGCCTTGAACGTGCGGAGCGATCAACTCTCTCATCTCGTGCGGGGCGCCAGAATTGCCGAGCGCAATCATGGCTACGCATCGATCCTACCACATGTTCCTTCCCGTTCAAGTTTCCATATGGAAATTTCGTGAGAATCTTCTGCACGGCTTTGCCATGACCGAATCCCGCAGGTATACTCCCCACATGCCCGCACAAGGGAAATCCACGGTATTCGACCACAATGGCGAGCATAACCTTGCTATTGACAAGGACTTCGAACCGGATTGCCGGGCGGCTTTTGATGCCTTGCGCGGGGCCCTGATCGAACTGTATGCCAGTGTCGGGGCCGACCCGGTGACACCCCAGGATGTCGCCCGCCGATTTCGGGTCAACAAGACGCTCACCTGGAACCTCTCCAAAGTGATGAGCGCGACCGATCCCATCGCCACGCTGCCCAATGTGCCCGGCGAAAGTGCCCTCAAGAGCCTTCTGACGGCCATTCAACGCCAGGGCGCGAGCGCGGAAGCCGTCGAACGGGTGCGCGGCGCGGCTGAAGCCCTCGACAAGATGGTCGAACTGCATGTCGGCGATCGCGCGACGCTGGAGCTCGTCGTCGATGGCATGCGGCAAGGTCGGGGCGATCATCTGGAAACCAGCCGCAAACTTGCCTTCCGCGGCAACAGCGGACTCTGGGGCGTGCAGGCCAAGACGCGCCTGATGTCGGTGTTCATGTCACCCAACGCCCAGGACCCCGCGCGCGTCGATATGGCGATCGTTCGTGGCTACCTGGGTTTCCGGCGTCTCCGCACCGATGTGCGCTGGCCGTTCTTTCAACTCCGCGGCTGGGGTGAGACCGGGCATCCCACCGAAGGTCCCTGGCAGCCGCTGGAAAAGGTCGGCGAAGAACCCACTGGCTTGGCGCTGCTGCGACGCTTCAGCACTGTCGAGCCGAAGGACATCGAGGAAGTCCGCACCGCAGACGGCATGGACTACATGCTCGCACCGGGGCCCATCGGCAACGCCGGAGCTGTGGACTGCTTCGTCGCCGATTGCGCCTGGGCAGCGGCCAGCAAGTACAGCACGCCCACCGACACCACCGGTGAATTCGGCGCGACCATTTCCGCTCCGACCGAGCGGCTGATCTTCGACATGCTGGTGCATGAGGACCTGGCGTTCGCGCTGAC
>CAZCGB010000600.1:0-2434 GCA_964498045.1 uncultured Isosphaeraceae bacterium | reverse complement strand
GCGAGCCGTCGCTCCTGGTGCGCTTGATCGCGACGCTGCAGCGTCAAGGCCGATTTGATGCGGCGCGCACGCACTTGCAGACCCTGGCGGCGTTGTCGGCCGCGCATCCTGAATACGCGCTGGATGAACTGCGACTTCTTCAGGCGCAGGGCGACTTTGAGACCGCATTGGTGCGGGCCGCCGCGACGGTGAATGAAGCCTCGCCCCCCGAGAACCAGCTGCTGCTGGCCGCGGCGGAGCAGCGCACCGGCAACATCGATCGGGCGGAGCAGATCTACGCACGGCTGGTGGATTCCGCTCCAAACGATCCCATGGTGCTGATGGAGGCGGCGGAGTTCTACGCCAGCACAGGAAGGTACACACAGGGATTGGACCTGTTGGAGAGAACGTCTTCGACCACTGGATCCCAACCTTCGACCGATCGCCGTCCGCTGACGGCCGACAATCTTGCGATGATGATCGGAGTGTTTCAGCAGCGGCATGGCCGCATGGAGGAGGCGGGGCGGTCGCTCCTTGAGGCGGTGCGGATCAACCCGAATTCGACCGAAGCGCACACGCAGCTCGCGATGCACTACCTGACAGTGAATCAGCCGGAGAAGGCGCGGGATCAGGCGATGATTGGATTGCGCGTCGATCCGGCTCATATCGGATTGCGCACCGCCTACGCGATCGCCGTCCTTGCACTGCCCGGTTCCGATCGCAGCGATGCCATTGGTCTTCTACGCGAAATCGGCGCGAAGAACGACGCGCTGCTGGCCATGCTGGAATTGCTGGAGAGTGTGCCGGTGAAGAACGGCCGGGACGCTCCGACGGATGAAAACCTGGCTGCGGCCAAGCGACTGACTGACACATACGGACTCTTCCTGCCTGCGTGGCAGCTTGCGGTGTCTCTGCATCTTGAGGCCGGCAAAGTTGCTGATGCGGTGTCGATCGCCCGCGGCGCAATTGGCCGATTGCCCGGCGAACCGCTGCCGGCGCAATGGGCCACGCAATTGCTGATGCAGGAAAGTCGCTGGGATGAAGCGCTGGCCGAGGCGCAGGAATGGCGCCGCAGGACGCTGGCGGACCCGCTGCCTGCGGATGCGGCGCTGGCGCGAGTGCTGATGGCGTTGAATCGCGCATCGGAAGCGGTGGCGCGCATTGGGCCGCATCGCGACCAGGTGCTGAAGGACCGCCAGCAGTTTCCCGATCGGATGCTGACGCTGGTCGAGGCTTTCGTGCGCGCCGGCGACATCGCGCAGGCGGAAGCGTTGATGACGCCGCTGCTGCCGGAAGGCGAGCGGTGGCGCGAGGCATGGATCGCCGCGTCGGGCTTGATGCCGCCGGCGGACGCCGAGCGTGTGCTGAGGACCATGGACAGCGGAGAAGCCTCGCCATCGGAGCGCTTGGCGCTGTCGATGGCCTGGCTGGCGTTGTCTCAGCGCACCGGAAGCGAATCGCATTGGCAGCGCGCGGAAGCGATCGCGATGACCATCGAACATGATCCGACGACGGCAGTCGGTGCGTCGATCACGCTCGGATCGATTGCGGAACAGCGCGGCGACCTCGAGGCAGCCGAGCGCCATTATCGAACCGCGCTGAGTGCCGCGCCGGACAACCCTGTCGCTCTGAACAATCTGGCATTCGTGCTGGCGTCGCAGGGCCGCGCTGACGAGGCCTTGACGCTGATAGACAAGGCGTTGACACTTCGGCCCAGTCAGCCCGACTTTCTGGACACGCGTTCGGTGGCGCTTCGCCGTTTGAATCGACACGAAGAGGCTGAGCAGGCGTTGCGTTCAGCCCTGGAGGCAAGGCCGGACGATCCATCGCTCATGCTGAACCTTGCCCAGTTGCAGTTGACGCGCGATCAGCCTGAAGACGCCGCAGTGACTTTGGCGCGCGTGGAACGTCGTTCGGCCACATTGGATTCAGGCCTGCAAGCGAGACTGAACGACTTGAAGCGCCAGTTGGCGCAGGCGTTGGCCAAACCGGTTGATGCGGCCTCCCAAGGTTCCGAAAACACCAATCAAACCTCCACGAAACCGGCAGTCCCGTAACGCCGATATAGTCATCAGCAACCGTTTTTTTGCGATCCGTCCCCGGTCCTGCTTGAGAGAATTCCATGAAAGGCATCATCCTCGCCGGCGGCCTCGGGTCGCGTCTTCGTCCGCTCACGCTGGTGACCAACAAGCACCTGCTGCCGGTGTACGACCGGCCGATGATCTACTACCCCATCGAGTGCCTGGTGAAGGCGGGCATCAACGAGATCCTCATCGTCACCGGCGGCGAACACGCGGGCGACTTTCTCAAGCTGCTCAAGAACGGCAAGCAGCTCGGCATCAAGCACCTTGAGTATGCCTACCAGGAAGGCGAAGGCGGCATCGCCGACGCGCTGAAACTGGCTGAGGACTTCGCCGACGGCGACAAGGTCGTGGTCATCCTCGGCGACAACATC
>CAZCGB010000599.1:0-2435 GCA_964498045.1 uncultured Isosphaeraceae bacterium | reverse complement strand
AGCGGCCATGAATGGATTTACGCCAAAATCCATTCGTTCCGGCCCAAGCACAGGGGGTACTCTGAATGCTTCGCCACACCGCGTCACCGTGAACCCTCCGAAGGCCGGTGGAACGGGTGACTGGCCCGTTGAGTCCGATCCACGCTCACGATTCGCAGGTCGCGCAGTTCGTGCGTTTGGAACACGCATCGCGGGCGAGACGCCCATGTCACTGACCGCAATGCTGCTACCATCGCCGCGTGGCTCCGAATTGCTCCATCAAACTCGTCTGTTTCGATCTCGGCGGAGTGATCGTGCGCATCTGCCGAACATGGGAAGATGGCTGCCGCGCCGCCGGCGCGGAGATCCGGGGCGATTCGGCACTTGATCCATCCGCAGCGCGGCGTGCGCTCGAAATGAGCGACCTGCATCAAACCGGCCGCATCGATCACGAACAATTCCTTCGCGAGGTCGTCAATTCGCGCGGCATGCGGTACTCACTGGACGAGGCACGTCGCGTCCACGCGGCGTGGCTTCTGGGCGAATACCCCGGCGTCGGTGATGTCATCGATCTCATCCACAGCCACAGCGTGCGAACAGCCGCGCTCTCGAACACCAATCACGCGCACTGGCAGGCGATGGAGAACTATCCGGCGTTGCGGCGTCTGCAGCATCGTCTCGCGTCGCATGAACTGGGGCTGGTCAAGCCCGATCCCGCCATCTATCACGAAGCCGAGCGTCGCTTCGGCGTCAACGGCCGTTCAATCCTGTTCTTCGACGACCTGGTTGCGAACGTCGAAGCCGCCCGCGCTGTGGGCTGGAATGCCGTCCAGATCGATCACAGAGGCGACACGGCGGCGCAGATTGAACGGGCGCTGCGGCTTCACCATGTGCTTGTGACGGAACCAACTTCCTGATTCTCAGGCATGATCGTCGCCGGCGGTCGGCTCGTGCAGCGTATCGCTCTTCATGATCTCGCGCAAGGCGATCGTCGCGTACGAGCCGCGCGGCAGGTCAAACGCCACGCGAATGAACTCGCCGAACTCATCCATCCCCGATTCAAGGATGGCGTTCCGCAGCGGCACAGTGAGCGGGCGACGCTGGCCTTCCAGGCAGCGCTTGAAGCCGAGGAACTGCTCGACTTCGAAACCCGCGGCGCGCAGCGCGCGGCGCTCGTTCTCCGCGGAGACGCCGCCGGGCTGCAGCATGCCGGTCCCCCACAATGGTCCGGTCGGCGCGATCTCCAGAGCCGCAAGTCGCCGACCCAGTTCGCCTGACGCGAGAGCCTCGGCGGTGACGTGGAACATCGATCGATTCTCGTGCTTGCAGGCGATGTCGCCCTCGTGCAGCGTCGCGAGCGCGCCGTTGCGGATGCGCTCATCGAGCACGCGATTGAAGATCGCCGACTGGAGGGCGCTGATCCAGAAGTCCACGGCGTTGTCGCCGACGGCAAGGATGGCGTCGCGCGGGCGCACACCCCGCGCCAGCTTCCTGCACACGATCAGTTCCGTGCGATCCGCGGTGGTCCATTCCGCGGCGGCCTTCTCATATTCGGCGCGATCGTACATCTCGCGCCGCGGGCGCTGATACTCCTGGAACCCGCCGGCCGGCGTGCCCAGCATGAACGACGCCGCACTGCGCCACTCGCCCAGCAGCACGTACGCGCCGAGCACGTGGTTGTTGCCTCGATAGCCGAAGCGCTGCTCGCCGAAGTAGTTCGGCACGCCGATGCGCTCGAGCGTGCGCAAGGTTCGCAGCGCGGCCGGGGCCTTCATCGGATCGACGTCCCTGATGCGGATCGAGAACCGATTGCCCGCAAGGTGGCCCACGCGCAGTTTGTTGTGATGCCGCATGCTCCAGAGGATCTGCACGCGCTGGTGGTTCGTGGGCGGTTCGGGGATGCCGGTGCCGGGCAGGTGAATCGACACGGTCTGCCGGGTGACGCCGACCTTGTCCTTCATTCCCGCAAAGCCGATCGCCGTATCGTCCACGCCATAATGGCGACGAAGCACGCTGAGCATTTCCGCATGCGAAGTGTTGCTCTTCTGCACGCCGAGATACAGGTGCTCGCCGTGTCCCTGCGGATCGAACAGGGGCAGTTCATCGACCAGGAAATCCTCGGCCCGCACCTTGATGCGCCCGCCGATGCCCGGCTCGCTCGTTGCGTATTCCCGCGGCAGCGGGTTGCTGATCTCCATGGGAAGCGGACGCATCGGCGGTGGCAGCCGGCGCGAGAGGTCGGGCGCAGCTCGCCCCGGCTCGCCCGTCGCAGCTGGCGCATCCAACGCTTCGCCGCCCCGCTGCTGATCATCACTTCCATTCGTTGGCGTCGTCGTCGTCGTCATCATCGTCCTCCCCCTCCGCCAGTTCATCATCGTCGTCGTCGTCATCATTGACGATGTCATCGTCCTCCGACGCTCCTGCCTGGGCTTCCGCCGCGTCACGCTGCGTCTGCT
>CAZCGB010000598.1:0-2437 GCA_964498045.1 uncultured Isosphaeraceae bacterium | reverse complement strand
GCTGCTGATCGATCACCTTGGGTTGTACGTCGGGCCGCAGTCAATTCCCAGCGTCGGCGTCGTTGGCGACGTCAATCACGATGGTGTCGTGAACGTGACAGATCTGCTGGCGGTGATCACCTCATGGGGCTCGTGCCCGGTTCCGCCAAGCGGCTGTGCGGCCGACATCGCGCCCGCAGGACCGCCTGCCGGCGACGGCCTGGTCAACGTGGGTGATCTGCTCATGGTCATCACGCACTGGGGATAGGCGCGGCCGGCTGATTGCTGATCTGCCCCCTTCACGCGAACGGGCTCGCCCACTTCCCGGCGGCCCGTTTGCTTTTTTCCGCGGAAGAAAGCATGACTACCATTGGCCCGGAATTCCTGCCGTGGCCGACACGCTTCGCATCAACGAGATCTTCTTCTCCATCCAGGGCGAATCCACCTGGGCGGGCTGCCCATGCGTGTTCGTGCGCCTGACTGGCTGCCATCTGCGCTGCACGTACTGCGACACCGCGTACGCCTTTCATGAAGGCCGCACCCGCGCCATGGACGATGTGATCAACGAGGTGTGCGGCCATCCATGCAATCTCGTGGAAGTCACCGGCGGCGAACCGCTGCTGCAGAAACGCGTGCACGACTTGATGGCGGCATTGTGTGATCGAGGCAAGACTGTGCTGGTGGAGACGTCCGGCGCGTGCGACATCGGCGTCTGCGATCCGCGCGTGATTCGCATCATGGACCTGAAGACGCCGGGCTCGGGTGAGTCCGATCGCAATATGTGGAGCAACATCGCGCAATTGAACGAACGGGATGAGGTCAAGTTCGTCATCACCGATCGCGCCGACTACGACTGGGCGGTGCGGGTGATGAAGGAGCACGAGATTGCGAGACGCGTGAAGGCGGTCTTGTTCAGCGCGGCGTTCGAACAGGCGGCAATGGCCGATGAGATCGCCGGCTGCGAAGGGTGCTCGCCGCGCGATCTGGCGGAATGGCTGTTGGCTGATGCGGCCACGCTATCTGCCAACGTGCGCATGCAGACGCAGCTGCACAAGATCATCTGGGAACCGCAGACAAGAGGCGTCTAATGCCGGCTCTGACGCAAGGACGACCCGGTTTGCGTCTGATTCCCGCGGGACGCCAATGCGGGTCGTTCTGCCCTTGGTCGTCAGACACGGTGTCCCTCGCGAATTCTGTTTTTCGGCGTTTTGACGTTTCGGCGTTTTGGCGTTTACTTACACCATGCGCGTCCGCCTGATCAAGACATTTGGCTTTGAAGCCGCCCATTACCTGCCGGCATTTCCCGATGGACATAAATGCCGGCGTATGCACGGGCATTCGTTCAAGGTCGATGTCATCGTGGAAGGCGAGATTCCCGCGGGCGGCACGTACCTGATGGACTACGCGGAAATCAAGGCGGCGGTCGATCCCATCGAGAAGCGGCTTGATCACTATTGCCTGAATGAGATCGCCGGACTGGAGAATCCGACGAGCGAGATGATCGCCAGGTGGCTGTGGGAGGCGCTCAAGCCCGCCTTGCCGATGCTGGCTGAGATCATCGTGTACGAAACGTGCAGCAGCCGGTGCGAGTATCGCGGTCAGTAGCGCGGCCGATGAGATCCTGCGCAATTGCCCGCCTCGCGGTATCTTGGCGGCGATGATCATGACCGTGCATGCGATCGCCCTCGCCGTCTTCGCGCAGGCTGATGCCTCCGCCAACGGAGGCGCGGCTTCACAGCCTTCGCTCGATTCGAATCATCAACTGCATGATTTCACCGACGGCGCGATGCGCCTGCTCGGGCCCACGTTCGAGAACACAACCCTGTATGGATGGGTCGGGCTGCTCGCAGCCATTCTTCTGGGCGTGGTGGTCGGGCGGATCGTCTCGGGGCTGTTGATCTCTGCCGCCACGCGCCTGCACAAGCGAAGCTGGCAGGCGCGGGGCGACCTGTGCAGGCATGCCGCCGGGCCGGCGAATCTCGCCATCGTCAGTGTCGGGCTTTCGCTCGGGCTGCAGCTGATCTACCTGGCCGAGGGACTGCGAGGCATCGCCGGCAAGATCATTGTGCTTCTGCTGATCGTCTCGGTCTCATGGTTTCTGTACAACCTGGTGGCGATGATCGACATCGTTCTTCGCCGCATGCTGCGTCGGAGCGATCCGAAGCTGGTTGAGACCGTGGTGGCGATGGTGCGCAAGGCCCTGCGCATCTTCCTGATGGTCATGGTGGGCCTGTTCGTGATCCAGAACATCTTCGAACAGAACATCACCGCGTGGCTGGCCGGGCTCGGCATCGCGGGGTTGGCGGTGTCGCTCGCGGCGCAGGACCCGATCAAGAACATCTTCGGATCGTTCACCGTTCTGGCCGAGCGGCCGTTCGTGCTGGGTGACCGCATCATCTTCAACCACATCGACGGCACGGTCGAGGAGATCGGCTTCCGCTCCACGCGCATCCGCACC
>CAZCGB010000597.1:0-2439 GCA_964498045.1 uncultured Isosphaeraceae bacterium | reverse complement strand
CGGCGTCGGCCTCGCTGACCTGCTCCTGGGCGCGCTCCACGAGCGAGACGACGTCGCCCATGCCGAGGATGCGGCCGGCGATGCGGTCGGCGTCGAACTCCTCGATCTGGTCGATCTTCTCGCCGGTGCCGATGAACTTGATGGGGGCGCCGGTGACTTTGCGGACGGTGAGTGCTGCGCCGCCGCGGGTGTCGGAATCGAACTTGGTGAGGATGACGCCGTCGATGTTCAGCCGCGCGTGAAACGCCTTGGCGGCGTTGATCGCGTCCTGACCAGCCATCGCATCCACCACCAGATAGATCTGATGCGGATTGAGCGCGCGGTTCACCGCTTCCAGTTCGCCCATCAACTCGTTGTTCACATGTAAACGGCCGGCGGTGTCGAGGATCAGCACATCGGCCTTCTGCTCGCGCGCCGCCTTCAGCGCACGCTGGCACACCAGCACCGCGACGCCCACCGCCTTGCCGTACTCTGCGACCTTGTCGGGCTCGCCGTAGAACATCACACGCGCGTTGCCGCGCGCGTTGGCCTGCACGCCCTCGACGACGATCTTCAACTGCTCAACCGCGGCCGGCCTCTGCAAGTCAGCCGCCGCCACCATCACGTTCTTGCCGCGGGCCTTGAGGTACGCCGCGAGCTTGCCGCAGGTGGTGGTCTTGCCCGAGCCCTGCAGGCCGCACATCATGATCACCGTCGGCCCGGGATCGACCATCATGATCGACGGGTCCGCAGGCCCCATCAGTTCCACCAGCTTGCGATGGACGATGCCGACCATCTCCTCGCCCGGCTTGAGCGACTTGGTCACGTTGCGGCCGACGGATTCCTGCAGCACCGAATCGGTGAACTGCTTGACCACGTCGACGTGCACATCGGCTTCGAGCAGCGCGGCCCGAACCTCGCGCAGGGCGTCCTGCACGTTGAGTTCATCGATGCGCCCGCGCCCCGAGAGGTTGCGGAAGATCGAACCGAAGCGATCGGAGAGGTTTTCGAACATGGACCTTCCCTGTAGAGAGCAAGTGGGGGGAGGTCAGCGCTGTGACCGCAGCGAGGCGGATGATACCCGGCAAACAGGAGGGGATCGAGAGTCGCGAACGCATGCTCCTGCGGTTGTGAGAGCGAGCGAACAGCAGTCAATTGGCCTTGCTGGTATTCCGAAACGGGACCGATCTGGCCTTGACCGGATGGGTCAACTTGCCGACGAGCCGATCCTTTGTGCGCAGGTGGGCGGCGTCGATCAGCATTCGTCCTGCCCATCGATAGACGTTGAAGGCGGCGACCAGCGACCGCATCGGCCGCATGCGCGCCTGCTGTTCGTCTTCGGGCATGCGAAGCGCGGCGGCGAGCGCGCCGCTGGCATCTTCCAGGTCGTAGGGATTGACGATCAACGCCTCGGCCAATTCGCGAGACGCGCCTGTGAAACTGCTCAACACCAGCACGCCGCGCTCATCATCGCGCGATGCGACGAACTCCTTGGCCACGAGATTCATGCCATCGTGCAGGCTGCTGACGTAGCACAGATCGGCCGCGCGAAAGTAGCGGAACACATCAGGCGGTTCATGGTGGGCTCTCAGCAACACGACGGGCCGGTACGAGCCTTCGCCGAAGCGCTTATTGATTCGTTCCGTCAGATGTTCGACACTGTCATTGAGTTGCCGGTACCGCTCGATCACCGTTCGGCTTGGCGCCGCCAATTGGACGAACGTGAACCGACCCCGGTATTCGGGAAACCGCTCCAGCAGCCGCTCGACCGCCCACAAGCGTTCCTCCACGCCTTTGGTGTAGTCCAAGCGATCGACGCCCACGCCTAGCAATGCGTTTTGAGGCAGTCCCAGTTCGGCGAAGACCTTGGCGCGGCATTCCGCAGGCGGAGGAAGTTTGTCAAGCCAATGGATGGGCCACTCAACTGAGATCGGATAGGGTCGGACGAGCGTCGTCCTGCCCTGTTGAATGACCGCCAATTGCTCGCGATCGATGCGCGCCTCAAGGAAACGATCGACGCTGTCCACGAAATTGTTGCAGTACAACTGCGTGTGGAACCCGATGATGCTGCTTCCAAGCATGCCTTCAAGCAAATCCTCGGCCCATGGGCAGATGCCGAATCGTTCGGCATTGGGCCATGGAATGTGCCAGAACATGATGATCGTGGCGCGAGGCAGTCGCTCGCGAATCATGCGCGGCGCGAGGGCGAAGTGATAGTCCTGCACAAGGATGACTGGATCATCGGAATCGGCCTCATCACAGACCACATCTGCAAACAGACGGTTCACCGCCTGGTAGTGCTCCCAATCCTCACGTCGAAACGTCGGGCGCGTATGCGCGATATGGCACAGTGGCCACAATCCTTCGTTGGCGAAGCCGTAGTAGTAACCCTTCTCTTGTTCAGGGGTCAGCCAGACGCGGCGAAGCTGATACGATTCTTCTCCCGGCGGGACTCGGACT
>CAZCGB010000596.1:0-2440 GCA_964498045.1 uncultured Isosphaeraceae bacterium | reverse complement strand
GTGTGCAGCCTGCCCGCGGTGTCGATCAGCAGCACATCCACGCCGCGCGCCAGCGCCGCTTCCGCGGCGTCAAACGCCACCGAGGCGGGATCGGCCCCCGCCTTGCCCTTGACGATGTCCACGCCCAATCGCTTCGACCAGATCTCCAGCTGCGCCACCGCCCCGGCGCGGAACGTGTCCGCCGCCGCCAGCAGCACGGTGCGGCCTTCATCGCGCAGGCTCTTGGCGATCTTGGCGACGCTGGTGGTCTTGCCCGCGCCGTTGACGCCTGCGACAAGAATCACCGTGGGCCGGGTTGCAGCGGTCGCGATCGCGGCACTCTTGCCCGCCCCCCCGCGAGTCCATTGCGTTTTCAACTCTTTCTTGAGGAAGTCGATCGCGCCTTCGCCGCGCGTGATTTTTCCGGCCTTCACATCGCGGCGGAGGTCTTCGATGACGCGCGTCGTGGTCTTCACCCCGACGTCAGCGGTGAGCAGGCGGCGTTCGATCTCGTCGATCAGCGATTCGGTGAGGGCCTGCCCGCGCAGCAGGACGCCGATGTCCGTGGTCAGCACATCGCGCGTGCGGGCCAGGCCTTTCTTGATCTTGGCGAAGGTGGAGCGGAAGAGGGCCATTCAAAAAGTCCACAGGTCCAAAAGTCCACAAGTCCACAACGCCAAATGATCACGGCGGATGTCCGCAAGAATCGTCATGAGTCCGCTCCGGGCGGAGAAGCTGGAACGCCCTGTCCTTTGGATGTTTGTGCTCTTGGATTTTTGGACTTGTTCGCCCTCATCACCTTGTCCAGCACGCCGTTGATGAATGCCGGCGACTTGTCCGTTGAAAACTCGCGGGCCAGTTCCACGGCTTCGTTGATCGCGACCTTGGGCGGCGTCTCCTCCGAGACGATCTCGAAATATCCCAGCCGCAGGATGTTGCGGTCGACCACCGGCTGGCGATGCGTGGGCCAGTCGGGCGAGAGTTCGGCGACGGTCTTGTCGGCATCCGCGCATGCGGCCCACACCTTCAACGCCAAGGCCACGCCTTGCTTGTGGGTCTCGGCGTCGCCGGGCGAATCCGAAAGCGATTCGAGCAGCGACTCACGCGTCGGTTTGTCGCTGGCGTCGCGTGCGGCATCAAGCTGATACAGGGCCTGCACGGCGCAGCGGCGGATGTCACGCGGTGTCGCCATCAATACGGAATCCTGTCTTCGCCCATCGCGCGGTACGGTTCGATCACCTTCACCGCCGCGATCGCCGCCCGCATCGCCTCGACGCCCTTGCCCTTCCGCGCCTTCGCCTGATCAATGTTCTGGCACGTCAGCACGCCGAACGCGATGGGCATTCCGGTTTCGAGCGTGATGGCGGTGAGGCCCTGCGTGACCGACTGCGCGATGAACTGATCGTGCGTGGTTTCGCCGGTGAGGATGCAGCCGAGCGCGACGATGGCGTCGAACTGTCGCTGCCATTTGCGGTCGCGCGCATGCGCCATCGCCCGGCAGATCGCCGTGAGTTCCCACGAACCCGGCGCATCGACGACCTTGAGGTTCTTCGCCTTTCCCCGGGCCTTCCTGAAGGTCTTCTTCGCGCCCGCAAGCAGCGCGTCGGTGATCTCGCGGTGGTACCGGCTGACGACGATGCCGATGCGCATCTTCGAGGCGTTGAGTGATCTGGATGAGGCGTCTCGCATGCGGCGGATACGACTGGGCCGTCATGGTACGGATGGCCAAGGCGTCGATCAAACCTGCAGCAGGATCAAAGTCGCTTCTCGAAGAACCAGACGACACCAGCTCCCGGAGTGTTCTCGCCATCGGCGAAGCCGCAGGCGTGGTACGCGGCGATCGCGCCGACATTGTCGCGATGGACTTCGAGCGTGACCTTGCAGCAGCCCAGAGCGCGTGCGGCGCGCTCGACTTTGCCGAGCAACGCGCGACCAACTCCTAAGCCTCGATATTCCGGCCGCACCGCCAAGTCGTGGATGTTCATGACCGGCGACGCCGAGAATGTCGAAATGGATCGCACGCACACGGCAATGCCGACGAAATTCCAAGGTTCGCCGCATTCGACCCCGCCGGCGCTCGCCAGGAAGACGTGCGAGGTCGGAAAGTCGCGAAGAAAGACCGGCAGTTTCGCGATGATTTCGCGGGGCAGATCGCTTCCCCGCGCCAAGGGCTCCCGCGCGTACATGTTCACCAGGTCCGCCACGGCGCGGCCATGATCATCACGATGCAGATCGGCTTCAAAACACTTGATCGACGGAGAAGATCGCGGCGGCTTGGATGGCATTCCATCGCATCCTATCCGCTTCGGCTCTGCTATCATCCGCGCAACATGGCGAACATGCCCGCACCCGGCCCTCGACTCGACCATCCCACGCTGCCAGCCGTGAAGGCTGCGTTCCCCGACGTCAAGCTTCAGGCGAGCGAGTTCCGCGGCCAGACCGCGCTGGTCGTGCCGCCCGC
>CAZCGB010000595.1:0-2444 GCA_964498045.1 uncultured Isosphaeraceae bacterium | reverse complement strand
CGACCTTGGCGATACCGATCTTGCGCACCTCATCCAGCACCGCCACCACGTGCTTGAAATCCGCGCCGGCGTCGCTGTTGATGATGACCTTCGGGTCCTTTGAGGTGGTCTTGAACGTCTGGAGCCTCATGGGCAGCTGCGCGAGCGTGATCTTCTCCTTGTTCCAGAACACCTCGCCTTTCTCGTTGACGCTGAGCGTGACGGCCTTCTCCATCTCCGTCTGATCGCCCAACGAGGCCGCGCTTCCCGCCGTCGGCAGCGCGACCTGCACGCCCTGGTTCTTCGACATCGACAGCGACACCATGATGAACGTGGCGAGGAGGAAGAAGATGATGTCGATGAGCGGGATAATCTCGATGCGGGCCCGCTTGACCGATCCGCCGTGTGAGCCGCCGTGCATGACTACTCCTTCCCCGCCGTCTGGTGCGACGCCGCGCTGTTGCCGCCCGTCGATTGCCTGTTGAGTTCGCCCTGCAACTCGGCGATCTGCCTGTGGATGTCCATGCGCCTGCGCAGCATGTCACGATCATGCTCCAGGCTCTCGGCCACCATCGCGGGCATGGGTGTCCGAACCACTGCCATGTGCGAATCTGTCGAATCGGCGTGCGCCAGCGCGGGCGCGACTTCGGCTGCGCCGGTGCGGGGATTGACGAGGAGTTCAAGCTGCGTGGCGGCGGATTCGATCTCATGCCGCGACTGCTCCAGCCGGGCGTTGAGAAAGTTGAACGGCAGGAGCGCGGTGATGGCGATGCCCAGGCCGAACGCGGTGGCGATGAGGGCTTCGGCGATGCCGCCGGTGATCGCTCCGGGCGAGCTCAGTTCGCCGCCGATGAGCGAGAACGAACCCATCATGCCGGTGACAGTGCCCAGGAGACCCAGCAGCGGCGCGAGGGTGATGACGGTGTCGAGGATGGGGATGCCGCGCTGGAAGCGCTTGAGTTCCTGCGCCTGCGCGTACAGCAGGGCGTTGGGCAGCGAAGTCTCTCGATGCGCGAGCGCGTAGCCCAAGGCTCGCACGACGTAGTACTTCGAGCTCTTGCCGATGCGGATGGCTTCATCCATGTCGCCGTGGCCGACGGCTGCGAAGAACTTCTCCATCGCCTTCGGGTTCCGCCGGAGCCTGACAATGAACAGGAACAGCAAACGCTCCGACACGACCGCCAGCGCGAGGATGGAGGCGCACAAGAGCGGCCACATGATCGGGCCGCCCTTCTTGAAGATGTGGATGAGGTTGGTCTTCTGCACCAGGGCCTTGAGCGCGCCGCCGCGCGAGGCATCGAAGGGAAGCGATCCTTCTCCATCGGCGACCAGCGTGACGATGCCTGCCTGCATCGGGCCTTCCAGCGGCCGGATCAGCGGATTGGTCGAGCCCGTCTGGGGCACGACCAGCCCGGCCGTGTCGCCGCTGGTGGCGCGGAACAGCGCGACGGGGCCGATGATGGCGAACTGGCCGTCGGTGACGACGCCGTCGAGGTTCACGCCGACGCCGGGGAAGCGCATGCCGCCGATCGCGTCGAATAGGCGCTTCATCGAGACGTCGACGAACGCGGTCTGCCGCGTGAACTTCTCCGGCATTGTGAGCGTGGTGTTCTCCGTCGCCTGCTTGGCGGCGTTGATGGCATCGCCGCAATACTGCAGTTCGCTGACGTTGACCTTGGACTCGAACGTGCGCGCGTACTCATCGAGCAGGTTGCCGACGTAGGCGAGTTCATCCTGCCGGGCCTTCATCTCGGCCTTGATGGTGGTGATCTCCAGGTTGCCTGCGTCGACCAGGCGCGTGGCCTTCTCGAAGTCCTTGCGCAGCGCGGCGAGCGACTCCTCGGACGCGGTGAGGTCCTGCGCCAGCGGCAGCTTCTCCGTGGCGATCTGCTCACGCAGCGCGTTCAACTGGTCGATGCTCCTGGCCAGTTCGTCGGCGGCGGAACGCGACAGCTGGTTCACAGCGGTTTCGCGCGTGGGGGGAACGGGGGACTCGGGGGGATCGGCCATGCACTGCGCGGCGAGGCCGATCACGGTCAGGATGTGAATTGCTCTTGTCACTGGATTTTCACCGGGAGAGGCACGAATGCCGGGGACTGCTTGCCTTGGAACACCTCGAGCGCCATGAGCACGTCTGGCCCGACGGCGTTCGACGCCTGCCAGGTCCATCCCTCATCGCCCGGTCGCCCGATTCCGCCCTCGCCCTTGGCGCTGACGTAATACGCCTGCGCCAGGCCCACATACATCGACTGCACCTCGGAAGGCTTGCCGTCGGCGAGCGTGCGCACCTCGTAACTGACGGTGATCTCGTTGTTGGCCTTGTTGACTTCGTTGAGAATGCCAAGCACGTTCTGAAACCGCTCGGCGACCGACACGCGGGTCTTCGCCGGGTCTTCCGGAATGCGCTGATACAACGGTGCGAGCTTCATCTGGATCGGCTGAGGCAACGACTTGAACATCCGCCG
>CAZCGB010000594.1:0-2450 GCA_964498045.1 uncultured Isosphaeraceae bacterium | reverse complement strand
CCGAGAGCAGAAGACGCGGAATGTGGCTGAGGTCACCGAGCGCAAGGCGGCGTGATCGGATCTGAATCGCGCAGGCCTCGATAAGTTCTTTCACGTCCTGGTCGACTGGGACAAGTATCTCTCGCCGATGGTCTGGGGCGGCTCAACCAGCGATACGGCGGCGCAACGTCGGTCGCTTCTGGATCGCCTATCGCAGCGGCGAACCTTCGCTGCTGGTGTACGACCTCAATTCGTGAATAGTGCCCAATGATGATTGGAGACGATGCGCAAGAGCGCCATGATCGTGCCTCATGAGCGCATCTCCACACGAGAAAGACGATCGTCGAATCGCAGCCGCGGCGGCGAATGATCCCAAGACATACGAGGTCACGGCGTTCGGGCGCCGACCGATGGCGTGGAGGCGCTCAAAGGCGTTCCTGGCTCCATTCCTCCGGGCATATCGCTGGCTGCGAGGGCGCGAGTGATCGTGCGCGGCACGATTCGGCGACGGGCGACGGACGCGCAGGATTCGGTGGGAGGCATGCGGATTGAGAAAAACAAAGAACGCCGCGGTCTTTCGACTGCGGCGTCTGGTGACTCGTGAATGCTGTTTCAAGAGGCCGGCTTACGCCCGGCTGACGTTGGTGGCCTTGAGGCCCTTGGGCTCGTGGGCGACTTCGAACTTCACGCGCTCGCCGGTGGAGAGCGTCTTGAAGCCGTCCATGTTGATGTCCTTGTGATGAACGAAGACATCTTTGCCGCCATCATCAGGAGTGATGAAGCCGTAGCCTTTTTCATCGATGAACTTGGAGACTGTACCAGTGGACATGTGTGCTTGCCTTTCGGATCGTCAGGGTGTTCCGAGAAGGCGAATCGCGCCGAAACGGGCAGAGGGAGTGACGTGCTGACTCTGGCTGGGAAGAGCATGGTACGCCCGCCGCCGCGCGGGACCCGAACATTGGTGCTGACTTCAGGCGGAAGGCGATCGCAACGGCGCTCGCGCCGGCACGATGTCGCTGGCCAGTCCGACAAACGACAGCACCCGGATCATCCAATAGGTCATGTCGATCTCGAACCAGCGGCGGCCGTGGGAGGCGGCGCGCTGATCGCCATGATGATTGTTGTGCCAGCCTTCGCCCCACGAGAGCACCGCGACCCACCACAGGTTGGTCGATCGATCGTGTGTGGAGTAATTCTGATAGCCCCATGTGTGGGCGGCGGAATTGACGAACCACGTGATGTGATACACCACCGTCGTGCGCAGGCACACGCCCCAAATGAACCATGACCAGGCGCTGGTTTCGACCCCCATGGAGGAAAACCACCAGCCGCCGAGCAGGCACGCGATGGCGACGGCGAACTGCGGAAGCAGGTACATTCGGGAAATCAGTCGAGTCCCGCGGTCGCGGCACAAGTCCCGTGCCGCGTCCGCTGCGGACCGTTGCGCCATGCCTTGGTACTTCCGCATGCACCACAGCACGTGCGACCACGCAAACCCGTGGTTGGGGGAGTGCGGATCGCTGTCATGATCTGAATGCTTGTGGTGGATGCGATGCATTCCCACCCATTGCACGGGGCTTCCCTGGCAGGCCGCGCAACCCAGCATTGTGAGAACGTATTCAAACCACCGAGGGGTCTTGAACGACCGGTGAGTCAGCAGTCGGTGATAGCACAGCGTGATGCCGACGATGCCAGTCAGCCATGCCAGGCCGACAAACACGACAAGCCCGCTCCAAGAGAAGCAGAACGGAGCGGCCAGCGCGCCGACATGCATGAGGCCCATGACGATAGACACCGGCCAATCAATATTGCGCCAGCGGAGCGATCGCTGGTGCGTGCCCGCCGCCGCCGAGTGTCGGTCATTCATTGAGCGAATTCGCTTTGTCTGTCAAGGAGAGCGAGTACGCGTCTTATCTCGCTCGGTCAAACGATCGTAGGCGCGCCGTCGGCTCTGCGGCGGCGCAGACGCATCAAGCGCGGCCTGTGGGTGAAGTGCGGATACGACCTGCGCGGCAGTTCGGATGGTGCCTCGACGTGCCCCGAGTGCGGTGCGGCAGGCCATCGCGCTTTGGTACACTCACCACCATCATGAAAACCATCACCATCACCACTCTGTGCGTGTCCATCCTCGCGGGCTTCGGCGCAGGTTTTGGTTTCGGCATCGGAGCGTCCACTGCCCAAACCCAAGCTCCGCCGGCCAGTCAACCACCCGCAGACCAGAACTTCCCCAAGGACAAGAAGCCGGCCCCCCCGGACTCGCCGCCCGTCGCGCCCTTTCAACTCGGCAACTTCTCCGTGAGCCTCACGGTGAAGGACCTCGCGGCTTCGCGCGCGTTCTACGAAAATCTCGGATTCCACGTCTTCGGCGGCGATGCGGCCCAGCACTGGCTCATCATGCAGAACGACACCGCGACCATCGGCATCTTCCAGGGCATGTTCGACAAGAACATCCTCACGTTCAATCCGGGCTG
>CAZCGB010000593.1:0-2457 GCA_964498045.1 uncultured Isosphaeraceae bacterium | reverse complement strand
CAGCGTGACCATGTCACTGAAGTCATGGGTATCATCCGTCACACAAGGAGAAACCCATGTCCGCTTCCACCGCTGTTTCCACCTCCCCGGCCGCCACGCAGATCCAAGCCATTCGGTTCGCGCGCGGGGCGACGAAGAAACTCTTCGAAGGCATCCCCGCCGACAAGATGTGCGTGATCCCCGCCGGCTGCTCGAAGCACGCGCTCTGGATCGCAGGCCATCTCGCCACGACTGACGCCTGGTTCGTGGCGGAGTTCGGCGGCGGCAAATCCACCCTGCCCGAGGCGTGGAACAAGCTCTTCGGCATGAACTCGACCGCCAGCGCCGACGCGAAGACGTATCCGCCCGCCGCGGAAGTGCTCAAGGCGCTGGACGCAAGTCACGCAGGCGTCCTGAGGTGGTTGGATTCCCTTACGACCGAGCAGATGGAGAAGCCCATGCCGCAGGAGTGGCAGGCGTACGCGCCGACGTTCGGCGACGTGCCGACCTTCGCCGCCTGGCATGAGGGCTACCACGCAGGCCAGCTGTCAGCGGTGCGCAAGGGCCTGGGCCTGGCGGCGGCGTTTGGTTGATCGTCGACCGTGTGTTAGCCAGGTCGCTACGCGACCCCGGCCCCCAAAGCATCGAGAACGCGTCGCAGCAGCCATCGCGGCACCAGGGCCGCGTAGCGGCCCGACTATCAGCGCGCGTTTGACGGAGCGTGCTTCCTTGCGCTCGATACCGCATACGCTTTCGCCATGACGACAAACCCCAACAAGGCTCTCTGGGAAAAAGGCGACTTCACGCGCATCGCCGACAGCATGCGCGAGAGTGGTTCGGCTCTCGTCGCCAAACTCGGCGTCACGCGCGGCATGAAGATCATGGACCTGGGCTGCGGCGACGGCACCACCGCCATCCCCGCCGCACAACTCGGCGCGGATGTCACCGGCGTCGATATCGCCAGCAACCTCGTCGCTGCGGGCGACAAACGAGGCAAAGAGATGGGTCTGACCAACATCCGCTTCCAGGAAGGCGACGCGTGCAATCTGCAGGGCTTGAAGGATGAGTCGTACGACTTGGTGGTGAGCATTTTCGGCGCGATGTTCGCGCCCAAGCCGTTTGACGTGGCGAAGGAGATGGTGCGCGTCACGCGAAAGGGTGGGCGCATCGTCATGGGCAACTGGATTCCAGGCGACCCGACGCTGGTGGCCCAGATTCTGAAGATCAGTTCCGCGTACACGCCGCCGCCGCCCGAGGGTTTCATCAGCCCGATGACCTGGTGCGTGGAGGTGAACGTGATCGAGCGATTCACAGCCGCAGGCGTGCCGAAGGAGAGCATCTCGTTCGTGCGCGACACCTTCACGTTCAACTATCCCCAGCCGCCTGCAGAACTGGTGTCAGCCTTCCGCCAGTTCTACGGCCCGACGATGAACGCCTTCGAAGGAGCGGAGAAGAACGGCAAGGCCGCCGACTTGCAGAAGGAACTCGACGCGCTCTTCAACGCGCAGAACAAAAGCGCCGACAAGAGCAAGACATTGATTCCTGCGACATTCCTGCGAGTAACGGTCATGAAGTGACATCTGTCGCTCCCGCGCAGGCGGGAGCCTGGAGACGGAAACGCCGCGACAGCACTGAAACCGTAGCCTTTCAGTCACCGGATTCCCGCCCCCCCCGCGCGGGAATGACGCGCTCGTTGGCACGGAACGTCAATACCCCGCCTTCTTGTCCACCACGTTCAGCAGCGGCTCGCCTGCGCCGAATCTTCGCATGTTCTCCACCATCAACTTGATGCGGCGTTCAGTCGTCACCTCGGCGTCGGCGGCCGTGTGCGGCGTGATGACCACGTTCTGCATTTCCCACAGCGGCGAGTCGGCGTTCAACGGCTCAGGATCCGTCACATCCAGGCACGCACCGCCCAGTTGATCTGATTTCAAAGCCGCGACGAGCGCATCGGTGTCAACCACCTGGCCGCGCGCGATGTTGATGAGGATCGCGCCCGTCTTCATCGCCTTGAACGCCGCCTCGTTGAACAGCCCCTTCGTCTCCGAAGTCAGCGGCGCGCAGATCGCCACCACGTCGGCGTCGGGAAGCATCTTCAAGAGGTCATCCGGCTTGCCGACTTTTTCGACGAAGTCGGGCGCGGGCGCATCGCTGCGGCGCGTGGCGATGACGCGCATGCCGAAGCCGTGAGCGCGCTGGGCGATCTCGGTGCCGATGCCGCCGATGCCGACGACGAGCATGGTCTTGCCATGCAGCGAAGTGGAAGGCATGGGCGTCGCGCCTTCGGCCCACTTCGCCTCGTCCTGCGCATCGGAATAGAACTCCATGTTGCGCGTCAGTTGCAGCAGCATGGCGAACGAATGGTCGGCGATGGCTGGGCCATGCACCGCGCGCATGTTCGTGAGCACGATGCGGTCGTTCTCCACCAGCGGCTTCATCTGCATGTAGCGGTCGACGCCCGCGCTGAGCGCCTCGACC
>CAZCGB010000592.1:0-2460 GCA_964498045.1 uncultured Isosphaeraceae bacterium | reverse complement strand
CAATGCGCGCAACGTGTTCTCGATTTCCGTCGGATGATGGCCGTAGTCATCGTAGACCGTAACCTCGCCGCCGTTGACGCTGCGCGTGCCCAGCCTCTGCATGCGACGATCGAGGCCGCTGAATGAATCGAGCGCGGCGGCGATCTGTTCCCAATCCGCCCCGAACCAGGAGGCGATGATTCCCGCGGCGCTCGAGTTCAGCGCGTTGTGTGCCCCCGGCATCTGCGTCGTCCACTGCGCCAGCCAGACGCCGTCCTGCATCACGCCCACGCGCTGCACCGCCTGATCGAACACCACCTGGTAGTCCGCCTCGGGATGGAAACCAAACGTCTCAACCGCGCACGCCAGGCCGGGAGTAATCCTCATGCGATGCGCGCCATCGTGGGCGATCAGCAGTTTTCCGCCTTCATCAGCGGCGGGAATCAATTGCGCAAAGCCGGCAAAGGCGCGAATGATCTCATCCAGGGAACCGTAGATGTCGAGGTGATCCTCTTCAATGTTGTTGATCAACCCGAAGCGCGGCCGGTGATGATGGAACGACCGGTTGAACTCGCACGCCTCGGCAATGAGGATGCCGGGCGAACCAGCGAGTGTGCCCGCTGGAATGCTCGCCCCGCCGGTGCGCGAGCCGCCCCCGATCTGATTGCACGTCGCACCGACGATGAAGCTCGGATCAAAACCGCACTGGATGAGCACATGCGCGAGCATCGCGGTGGTCGTGCTCTTGCCATGCGTCCCCGCGAGCGAGATGCCTGTATGAGCCGCCTGAACCTGGCCCAATGCCTCGGCGTACGTCCAGACCTGAACGCCCCGATTGATGGCCGTGAGCATCTCCGGATGGTCCGGTTTGATCGCTGCGGAGGCGATGACCAGATCGCACTGATCAGGAATGGTGCCGCTGGATTGTTCGAGGCGCACAGGAATGCCGTCGGCGGCGAGCGCGTCGGTCAGTTCGCTGGACGTGGAATCGGAACCCTCACACGCTGCGCCGAGCCGCTTGAGCATGAACGCAAGACCGCTCATGCCGCACCCGCCAATGCCGATGAAATGGATGCGCTTGCCCGCGAAGCGCTGGTCAGTCGGCTCGGGCCCGGGATGTCGGGCGGAGTGCACTGCGGCGCGGCTGGCGGAGATCGAGGTCATTACGGGAATTGTATCGGCATTGATCGATACGTCATTGGAGAATCAGGGGCGTCGAACGCACACTACAATCGCCGACTATGCCCGATGCCGCTTCCGCCGCCGCCCCCGCTGATCTGCACGCGCAGGTCCTTCTCGTCGATGACGAGGTCGATCACGCCGAGGTCATGGCCGAGGCGTTGCGCAAGCCCGGCCATGTCTGCACCATCGTCAACTCGCTCGCGCAGGCCAAGGATGAACTGCTGCATGGCACTTTCGACGTCATCGTCACCGACCTGGTGATGGAGAACGAAACCGCCGGGCTGGAGGTGCTGAAACTCGCCAAGGAGCATCAGCCACAGGCCGAGACGATCATGGTGACGGCGCACGGCGACGTACCGACCGCCAAGGCCGCGCTGCAGGGCGGCGCGTACGACTTCATCGAGAAGCCGCTCGATCTCGTGGTGTTCCGCAACCTCGTGCATCGCGCCGCCGAGACGGTGATGCTGCGACATCAGAACAGCGACCTGCGCGGCAAACTCGGCAGCGCGTTTGGATTCGAAGGCATCATCGGCGAGTCCAGCGCGATCAGGCAGGTCATCGCCACCATCCGCCAGGTCGCGCCCAGCAACATTCCCGTGCTCATCACCGGCGAATCGGGCACCGGCAAGGAACTCATCGCCGCGGCGATCCACAAGCACTCCAGGCGCGCGGCAAAACGTTACGTCACCTTCAATGCCGCAGGCCAGAGCGAGTCATTGCTGGAGGATCAACTCTTCGGCCACGTGCGCGGCGCGTTCACCGGGGCCGACCGCGACCGCGACGGCGTCTTCGAATATGCCAACGGCGGGACGCTCTTCCTCGATGAGATCGGCGACATGCCGCTGACCATGCAGGCCAAGCTTCTGCGAGTACTGGAAACCGGCGAAATCGTGCGCCTGGGCTCCAACGACATGCGCAAGACCGATGTGCGCTTCCTCACGGCGACCAACCGCGACATGAAGGCGGCTGTCGCCAGCAATGCCTTTCGCGAAGACTTGTATTTCCGCATCAAAGGCGCGGAGATTCACGTGCCGCCGCTGCGCGAACGGCGTGATGACATTCCGCGCCTGGCCAATCACTTCGCCGGTCGCTTCGCCGCCGAGCTTGGCAAGCCCGTGCCCACGATCACCGAGCCGGCCATGCTGCGGCTGGTGAGTTACGCCTGGCCCGGCAACGTGCGCGAACTGGTGAACGTGATGCAGCGCATGGTGGTGATGAACGACGGCGGCCACGCCATCGACGTGCGCGATGTGCCCGAGGACATCCGCTCGCAGGAAGGCCCCGACGACTCAAGCGTCG
>CAZCGB010000591.1:0-2461 GCA_964498045.1 uncultured Isosphaeraceae bacterium | reverse complement strand
CCTTCTTCGGTCTCGAGCTCCTCGAGCAGCACTTCGACGGTGTCGCCGATCTCGATGTCTTCGTGGTTGTCGAACTCGTTCTTGTCGATGAGGCCTTCGGACTTCAAGCCGACCTCGACGACGAAGTCGTCGCCGGCCCGGCCGACGATCTTGCCCTTGAGGATCGAGCCCTGCTCGAAGCTCTTGATGTCGTCCTTGATCAGGCGATCCATCTTCATGTCGGCCATGGAGGAACCCAGGGCCTCGCGGATCATGGCGGCGGCGTCATCATCGACGCCGCCAATGCGGGAAATCAGATTGTAATTGACCATTGAGAGATGTTGACTCTTTCCGGAATTGTTCACCCGGCATCCGACATGGATCCGGGACACCGCCGCGGCGACGCGCCGCGACTGCGAAAGGGAAACACAGGGAGAGACAGACACACCGCCGCGGGCACAACGCCCAGCGGAGAATCGGCCATGACTGCATCCATGCGAGGGGGAAACAAGCATAACCGCGTCAACTCCCAGAGAAAAGCGGCGCGGTGACGCGAAAACCACGGTGCCAAGGCCGACCCCCGGCGGTCGGTGGCCATGCCCTCCGAATGATGTTGCATTGACGCGCGCAGCGCCCGCGGTTCCACTCCAACGCCAGGAGACTCCCATCCATGCCCTACATCCTCGCGCTCGATCAAGGCACCACCTCCTCCCGCGCCATCCTGGTCGATCACAACGGCCGGTTCAAGGCGTCGGCCCAGAAGGAGTTCCGCCAGATCTTCCCCAAGCCCGGCTGGGTTGAGCACGATCCGATGGAGATCATCAAGACCCAGTTCGACACCGCGCGGGCGGCCATGCGCAAGGCCAAGGCGAAACCCAAAGACATCGCCGGCATCGGCATCACCAACCAGCGCGAGACGACCGTCATCTGGGATCGAAAGACCGGCAAGCCGATACACAACGCCATCGTCTGGCAGGATCGGCGAACCGCTGACCTGTGCCAGCAACTCAAGAGCGAAGGCCGCGAGAATGCGATGCGGCAGAAGACGGGCCTGGTGCTGGACGCGTACTTCAGCGGCAGCAAGATTCGCTGGATGCTCGAGAACATCTCCGGCGCGATGGAGCGAGCCCGCCGCGGCGAACTCGCGTTCGGAACCATCGATTGCTGGTTGATCTGGAATTTGACGAAAGGCCAGACGCACGCGACGGATTTGAGCAACGCCTCGCGCACGCTGCTGTGCGACATTCACAGCGGCCAGTGGGATGACGAGTTGCTGAGCATCCTCAAGACGCCGCGCAGCATGTGCCCGGAGATTCGCGGTTCGAGCGAGATCATCGCGAAGGCGAGCGCGAAGGGATTTGAGGGCATTCCGATTGCCGGCATCGCGGGCGACCAGCAGGCGGCGCTCTTCGGCCAGATGTGCGTGCAGCCCGGCATGGCCAAGTGCACCTACGGCACCGGCGCGTTCATTCTTCTGAACACGGGTAATAGCGCGAAGATTTCGCCCAACCAATTGCTGACGACAGTTGCGTGGAAGACCGGCGGCAACATCGAGTACGCCACCGAAGGCAGCGTGTTCATCGCCGGCGCGGTGACGCAGTGGCTGCGCGATGGCCTTGGCATCATAAAATCATCAAAGGATGTCGAGAAACTCGCGCGCAAGGTCAAGGACAACGGCGACGTCTACCTCGTGCCCGCGTTCACGGGTCTGGGCGCACCGCACTGGGATCAGTATGCCCGCGGATCAATCTCTGGCATCACGCGCGGCACCACCGCAGCCCACATCGCCCGGGCCGCGCTGGAATCGATCGCGTTCCAGGTCGCCGACGTCTTGGACACCATGCACCGTGACAGTGGCATGCGCTTGAGCGAACTGCGCGTCGATGGCGGGGCGTCGGTCAACGGCCTGCTCATGCAGTTTCAGGCCGACCTCTTGGGCATTCCCGTGGTGCGGCCGACGATCACCGAGACGACTGCCCTCGGCGCGGCGTACCTCGCCGGGTTGGCGACAGGGTTCTGGAAGAATCACGCCGACATCGCTCGCAAGTGGAAGGTGGACAAGCGTTACGAGCCGAAGATGAAGCAGGAGCAGGTGCGAGAACTGCGTGCGCGCTGGAGCAAGGCGCTGGATCGGGCGCGCGAATGGGCCCGCGCTTGAAGCCACAAGCGGCTGAGGAACCTCAATGAACCGCGACGACATGCTCAAGCGCGCCAGCGCGGCGCGATCCAAACCCTGGGACCTCGTCATCATCGGCGGCGGCGCAACCGGGCTGGGCATCGCCGTCGATTCCGCCTCGCGATGATATGAAACCCTGATTTTCGAACAGAACGACTTCGCCAAGGGCACATCCAGCCGAAGCACGAAGAGCAGTGCATCGGGTGCGTGCCGTTCAGTCCGCTCGTCAAAGGATTTCTGACCGGAGCCATCACCGAGCACACCACGCTCTCCAGCAACGACTTCCGCGCCTCGCTCCCCCGCTTC
>CAZCGB010000590.1:0-2463 GCA_964498045.1 uncultured Isosphaeraceae bacterium | reverse complement strand
GCCGCCTCCAGCACGCGCTGCGTCTGATACGCGTCCTCGAAATCCGGCAACGGAACCACAGGCTTCTTCCCCGAGAGTGCGCGAACGAGGTCAGCCGCCTGGCTGATGAAGGTGTGCTCATAGCCGATCGCATGGCCGGTCGGCCAATAGGCTTCCAGGTACGGATGCGCGCCGGCGACGGAGCAGTTGATGGTGCTCCAGCCACGCAGGCCGGGCTCCAGCGTGGCGTCCCACCACTGCAGTTCGTTCATGCGCTCGAAGTCGAACTTGATCGCGCCTCGCTCGCCGTTGATCTCGAAGCCGTTGCGGTTGTAGTTGCCCGTGGCGAGGCGCGTGGCCTCGAATGACGCCGCAGCGCCGCCGCTGAAGCGCGCCAGGAACAGCACGCAGTCGTCCACCGTTGACTTGCCGACCTTCTTCGCCGCGCCCGTTCCTGGTCTGCGGTCGATGAACGTCTCGGCGACCGCGCCGCTGACTTCAGTGATCTCCTCGCCGGTGATGAAGCGGGTCATATCGACAATGTGCGCGTTGAGGTCGCCATGCGCGCCCGAGCCTGCGAGATTCCCCTGATAGCGCCACGACAGCGGCGTGTCAGGGCCACCCCACTCCTGAAGATAGTGGGCGCGGACATGAAAGATGCGCCCGAGTCTGCCGCGATTCACAAGTTGATGCGCGAACGCGACCGCAGGGCAGCGGCGGTAGTTGAACCAGACAAAAGTCTTCAGCCGCTTGTGCCAGCGGGCCGCATCACGCATGGCGCGGGCGTCGGCCAGCGTGCCCGCCAGGGGTTTCTCGCACGCGACGTTTCGGCCAGCCTCGAGCGCGGCGATCGCGTGCTTGGCATGCAGATGATTCGGCGTGAGCAGATCGACCAGATCAATCGCCGCATCCTCGAAGACGCAGCGCGAGTCGACGGTCGAATCGTCCCATCCCCAGCGCGTGGCGAATTCGCGCGTCCGCTGCGCATCCGTGCCGCAGGCGGTCTTCAAGGTGACGTGGCGCGGCAGGTCGCCGAAGAAGCGGTTGACGCTGGCCCACGCCTGCGAATGCGCGCGGCCCATGAACCCCGTGCCGATAATGCCGACGTTAAGCGCCTTCGCCATGCGCGAAGTGTATCGCGCACTTCGGATTCCGGACGTGGCGCTCACTTGCCAGGTCCGTGATTCCCAAGCGACAGCGCACTTCCGCATCCCGCGACGTACCCGCTGCTCCACGCCCATTGGAAGTTGTATCCGCCGATGCGTCCGTCCACATCGCAGATCTCGCCGACGATGTGAAGGCCGGGCGTGATGCGCGACTCCATCGTCTCAAGCCTGATCTCACTCAGCGGCACGCCGCCCGCGGTGACCTCGGCGTGCGCGAAACCTCGATCGCCGGTGACCGGCAGCGGCATCGCGCAGGTGTTCACCACCAGCAGCCTGCGCTGCTCGCGCGTCATCTGCATGAGCGGCGAGGATGGATCAAGCCCCGACATCGCGCAGAGCGTCTCGGCAAAACGCGCGGGCAGGCCATGCTCGCGCAGCAGGCGGCCGGGGCTGATCGGATGCTTCGCCTTCGTCTGATCGAGCAACGCCTGATCGAATCGTTCCGCCGTCACATTCGGCAGCCAGTTCGCGATGAGTTGCGATGCGGAATCGTCCATGCGCGCATCGATGAAGTATCGGCTGACATCCAGCGGCCCAGGCCCGGACAATCCGAAGTGCGTGAACAGGGTTGAATCGGTGAACGCCTCCAGTCGTTTGCCTTTGCCGGTGCGGACTTCCAGCGTGGCGATCGCGCTGATGCCGCTTAGCGCGCACAGCGGATGCTCCTTCGGCAAGGTGAGCGGCACGAGCGCGGGAAAGACGCGCTGGGTGATCGAATGCCCGAGCGAGCGGGCAAGGCCGTAGCCTGCGCCGTCGCTGCCGGTCTTGGGCAGGCTCATGCCGCCGGTGGCGAGGATGACACGGCTCGTAGCAAAGTGGTCAGACCCCTTTTCCGACGTGCTGAGGTGAAACCGCCCTGTCGCTGCATCCTTGGAAATGCGATCGACGCGCCAAGGATGCCGCAGTTCCACGCCGGCGTCCTTGGCCGCGGCCAGCAGCGCATCGAGCACGGTTCGCGCATCGTCGGTCATGGGAAACAGCTTGCCGGTGTCCTCGCGTTTCAACTCCACGCCGAGTCCGCGAAAAAACGCAATGGTCGCGGCCGCATCGAATCGTTTGAGGACCTTCTTGATCGCGTTGCGCGATGAGCCTGCGTAGGCGCGTTCATCGACGACGTCGTGCGTGACGTTGCAGCGGCCGCCGCCCGCGACGAGGATCTTCGCGCCGATGTGCTTCGCGCCGTCGACGACCACGATGCGCCGCTGCTGTCCCGCATCGCGCGCCGCCCGTCCGGCCCAGATCGCGCTCGTCAGTCCGGCAGCGCCCGCCCCGATGATCACGATGTCGGCCTCGCTGTTCATGCTGGAAGAATGGTACA
>CAZCGB010000589.1:0-2468 GCA_964498045.1 uncultured Isosphaeraceae bacterium | reverse complement strand
CGATCAGATTGTCGCCATCGCCGAAGCCGGCGAGGATGGCGGTTCCGATGCGGAACGAACCTTGCGGATAGACATCGGAATCGCAGCGATCGCGAGATTCGTTGTCAGTACGAATCCACTGACAAACATCATCGTACCGCTCCTTGATCTGCGCCAGCATCTCGGGCGGGATGTCGAGCAGAGCAGCGGCGCTTTCGAGCAGTCTTCGCGTGTCTGGGGCAAGGGCGGTCGTCATCAGACTCTCCGATCCACCGACGTGGTGAGCAAACGCTAGGCAGCGCCCCGTCAATTGGCAAAAGGCATGAATCAGAAGCGAAAAATCGTCATCGCTTTGCCAGCCTTGCTGTGCGCCAAGCAGCTGGTCTCCGCACCGAGCGAGCGAGATTCAGCGCAGAAACTCTCAGCGCGGAACCCTCCACGTTCGGCGCGACGCACGCTGGACTCAGCGCGGAAGGCCGCGCCTTCATGCCGAACCGCGCCGGCCCACCCGTAAGGTCACTGGTTAGACTCCAGTATCGCCCCGTAGAACGCCCTGCGCGTGCCACACTCGATGCGCATTGGCCCAGAAGGCAAACCGACACCCACTCGCACCCCACTGAAGCCCCAGACACCACCCACTGACCACGGCGCACTTTTGGCGCACTTGGTGTCCTCAGCTCCGATCGACGCTCACAGTGGAAACAAAACCGGCCTCGGCGGTATCGCCAAGGCCGTTCGCCAGTGCCCCGGAAAGGACTCGAACCTTTGACCCGCTGATTAAGAGTCAGCTGCTCTACCAACTGAGCTACCGAGGCGAAGGACAGAGAGTGTAGCGGCGCGCAATCGACGGTCAAGCGTGCCCCTGCCGCGCAGGCGATCAGATGGGCCGACGACCGTGTGGCGATCAAAATCGCTTGTGCACAGGTCGTTCAGCTGGCGGCGCGACGTTCAGGATCGCACGCATGAGCGACAGATCAGCGTTGCGCGTGATCTTGATGTTGCGCACATCCCCCTCCACCGCGTGCACGGTTTCCCCCAGCCGCTCAACCACTTCCGCATCGTCGGTCGCGCCGTCGAGTTTCGCCTGTGCATACGCGCGTCGGATCAGGCCGATCTCGAACACCTGCGGCGTCTGCACTTCCACCAGATTCGAGCGATCAATCGTCTGCTGCACCTTTCGCGCATTCACTGACACCTTGCCCGCGTCGCCGAGGATCACATCCGCAAGGATGTCATCATCGGTTGAGCGAACGTCAACAGCCTCGGCTTCGACGCGCTTGACGGTCGCGTTGATGGGCACGACTGGAATCACCGCATCAAGCGTGCGCGCGGCCTCGAACACACGGTCCAGAACCTCCGCGTTCACACCCGGCCGTGCGGCGTCGTGAATGGCAATGTGCGTGGTGTCGTCGGGGATGGCGTCGGGATGATCAAGCGCGGCCTTCACGGTTTCCCAACGATGAGTCTTCCCACCGGGGATGAGTTTCGCGCCGTGGAAGCCAAGCGTCGGACCGAATTTAGCGCGGAACTCCTCGAAGTCCTCGTGGGACGCGGGGCCGGCGACGACGATGCACTTCACTTCATCTCGCTTGGTGAAGATCTCGACGGTCCGAAGCAGCACCGCGCGGCCGCCGAGATCCTGCGCGAGCTTGTCGCCGATGCCAAAACGGCTGGACTTTCCGGCGGCTGGAATGATGACGCAGACGTTCATGTGGGAATCGAGAACATTCAAGAATCGCTCTTGCGGGACGATCGCACCGGAGACTGGCTGGTCATGGCTGCCAGCGCGCCGGCGCCGGCATGTCGGGCATCATGAGGGTCATGATCGCCATCGACGTTCCGTAATTGGCGGTGCGATCAAACACGCGGTCATTCCACGTGCCGTCTTGGAGTTTGTTTCGCAGCAGGAGTTCATCAATCCGCCGGCGATATTCCGCACGTTCGCGCTGCGGCAGGAGCTCGGTCGCCATCGCCGCGTAGTAGTGTGCGTAGTAGAAGTAGTACGGCGCGATGTTGTAGGGTGGCACGTGCGTACCGGGTTGCGCGCGACGTTTGTCGAGCCATTCCCAGTGCACGATGAACGCGTCGATCGCACCGCGGATGCCCGCGACGCTGCCCTTGCCCGCCTGGTGGAGCACGATCTCGACGGCGAGCATCCTCCCGACGGCTCCGGGCGTGGGTTCGGAGGATTTCTCGCCCTCGACGCCGGAATACATCACCGACCCGCTTGACGTGCGCGCGGCCTCCAGCGTGGCCAGCGCGCGATCGACGACCGATGGATCGACCTCGTAGCCCTGCTTCTTTGCTTCAAACAAAGCAAGCAGCGTCGGCGCGGTCATGAATGGCGAAGGCGGCGAGACGGCATCGCGCCCCTGCTGCCTTGCATAGTTCCAGCCGCCGACCTGATTGATCTCGGTGGTGCAGATGGCGCTGATCTGCCAGAGGATGGTCTTTTCCACTTCCGCGGCGAGATCGTCGGGGATCAGATT
>CAZCGB010000588.1:0-2473 GCA_964498045.1 uncultured Isosphaeraceae bacterium | reverse complement strand
CGTCAAAGGTGATGAACGCGCTCTTGGTGAATCGGTTGACGCCTTCCTGGAGCGAACACACGCCGTTGGACAGCACCTCAGGCAGCATGGGGATGACCAGTCGCGGCAGATACACGCTGTTGCCGCGTGCCTTGGCCTCCGAGTCCATCGGGCTGTCAGGCGTGACGAAGTGAGACACGTCGGCGATGTGCACGCCGAGCGTCCACTCATCCGCGCGTTCGTCATGCTCGATGGAGATCGCGTCGTCGAAATCCTTGGCGTCGGGCGGGTCGATCGTGAAGATGAACTGATCGTCTCCGGTGAGGTCTTCTCGATCCGGCCACGGCCCGTTCTTCTCCTGCTCGAAAATCCTGGAAGCGTCTCGCGCCTGCTGTACCACCTCGTCAGGAAAATCAGTGCGAAGATTGTGCGCGGCGATGACCGCCTGCGTCTCGACGTCAGGACGGCCGGCCTCGCCAAGCACTTTGGTGATTACGCCCTCGCCCACGTAGTTGTCTTCGGGATATTGGGTGATTTCGAAGACGACCTTGTCGCCTTCCTTGGCTTTGCCCGGCGTCTTGGCGTGCGGGTCGCGGATGATCAACGGCGCGTGCAGCGACCGGCCGTCAGGAATCACCAGCCACTGGTTGTTGCGCTTGACGAGCGTCCCGGTGAACTTCTCCTGGCCACGCTCGAGGATGTCGATGATGCGCGCGGTGAAATCGGACTTCCCTCCGCCCCCCCCGCCAGTCTGATTCCACTTGCCGGTGAAGTCGCGCCTTCCGCCGCCGCGGCCGCGACTCATGAGAATCTTCGCCACGACGCGGTCGTTGGACATCGCGCCGCCGGTGGAACCTTGCGGCACGAAGATGTCGCCCTCGCGGAACTTGGCGTCGGGAATGATGAAACCGAACCCGCGCGGGTTCAGGCGGAACACGCCGGTGACCTGCTGGTCGTCGGCGTCGGCCAGAGACGGCAGCCGCAATCGCAAATCGTCGCGACGCGTCAGGCGGCCTTCCTCGATGAGCTGCTCGATGGCCTGGTCAAAGGCTCCGCGGTCCTCATCGTCGATGCGCATGTCGCGCGCGATGTCGGCTGCCTCGGCAGGCCTGTAGGTGTCGTGCGCGAGATGCTCGATGACGCGCTGTTTGAAACGTGATGGCATATGTAGAGATTCTCCCCCAAGGCATTCGCAGATGCGAATGCGTGAATGCATCGCCCGTGTGATTGGTGCAGAGTACGGCCCCGCGATCAGTCAGGCAAAAGTCGGCCTCCGGCGGCGTCGCAATTCGTATCGGACGCAGCCTCCGGCCTCGCGAGAACACTAGGCCCGCTCACGCGTGCGGGCAACATCGGCCATCCGCGCCTGACACTTGAACGCGACCCAACGAACGCCTCACTTCCTGCGCTTCGCCGGCTGGCGCTTCTTCGCACTCGAGGGAACAACCGTTCGGCGCGCAGCTTTCGACTCGGCCGGCGTCGCGGCGGACTTTGCTTCGGCCTTTGTCTCCGGCGCATTGGCCTTCGAATCGCTCGATTTCGAATCGCCGGCTTTCGCATCGGCAGGCTTGCTCGCGCTGGCCGGCTCGGCGGCCTTCTTCTCCGCCTCCGCAGCCTTGGTGTAGCTGTCGCTCCGGTAATCGGTCTCGTAGAACCCGCCGCCCTTGAACAGCACGCCCGCGCCGATGCCGATGAGGCGTTCAAGTCTCGGCTTGCCGCACTTCGGGCACTTGCGCTTCACGGCGTCGGACATCTGCTGGAACAGCTCAAACTCGTGGCCGCAGGCTTTGCACTGGTAGTCGTAAGTAGGCATGGCTTGTGTGATGCTCATTCATCGCCCGCGGCGACAACCACGGACGCCGGGCGCAGGATCATGTCGCCCAGCGCGTATCCGGCCTGAAAGACCATGTGAATCGTGTTGGGTTCCGCGCCATCGACCTTCTCGTGCTTCACCGCCTGATGACGATGCGGGTCGAACGCCTCGCCGATCGCCGGCTCGATGCGCTCGACGCCCTGGGCCGCCAGCGCGCGGCCGAACTCGTCGCGGACGATCTTCACCGCCTGCAGCAGGTTGTCCAAGGTCATCTGGTCAGGTTTCTGATTCAGCGCGAGATCGAAATGATCGAGCACAGGCATGATGCCGCGCACGAATCGCGCGGTGGACATGGTGGCGGACCGCTGCTCGTTGTCTGCGGCACGGCGCTGGTAATTCTTGAAATCCGCAAGGGCGCGCTTCCGGGCTTCGATCGCTTCGTCCAGCTCGCTCTGCAATTGCCGCACCAGATCGTCAGCAGCAAGCTCAGCGCCGGGCCGCTCATCGGAGATGAAGTCGTCAGGATTGTTCAGTTCGCCAGCCATGCGTGCACTCGATTTTCATTCCTTGAATGAAGGACCTTGGTCGCGATCAGTCGTTCATGATCCCTTCACCGCGCGCTTGATGCGTTCCCATGTAGACGGCGACTGACCATTACCGACATCGACGCTTTCGGTCTGG
>CAZCGB010000587.1:0-2476 GCA_964498045.1 uncultured Isosphaeraceae bacterium | reverse complement strand
CCGCCACCGACACCACCACGACGCAAACCGTCGAGTTCCTCGACACAGGCATCGAACTCATCTTCCGGCCATTCATCAGCCGCAACGGCATGGTCCGGCTCGAACTCTCGCCCTCGGTCAGCGAAGCATCGCTCCGCTCCATCACCGATGCCAACGGCCTCATCGTCACCATCCCCGATGAATTGACCAACGAGATCACCACCAACGTCCGCGTCAAAGACGGCGAAACCGTCGTCCTTGGCGGCCTGTTCAAAGAAACCAACAAAACCACACGACGACAGGTCCCCGTCCTCGGCGACATCCCCATCGTCGGCACCGCCTTCCGCGGGCAAGACGACCAGGTCTCTCGCCAGGAAATCATGTTCCTCATCACCCCGTCGGTCGTCAAGGATGAGGTCCTCTGGGCGTCAGGCAAGCAGGTCATGGACTCCATCGACTCCATCCGCGTCGGCGCACGCGCAGGCCTCCTGCCATTCTCCAATGACAAGCTCACCGCCAACTACAACCAGAAGGCTGTGGACGCCTACAACCGCGGCGACATGGACGCAGCCATGCACAACATCAACAACTCCCTGCGCCTGCTGCCCGACCAGCCCGAAATGATCCGCCTCCGTGAGAAGATCTCCGGCGAGAAGGCCCGCGTCAACGAAAAAAGCCTGATGGAGCGCGCCTTCCACAAGGAGATCATCCAGGCCAACCCCCCGGTGGTCATGAACTCCAGCACCACGCCGCAGGCCGTCGCCTCGATGAATCAGCCCGGAGAGTGGGGCCAGGCCCAGGCGTCGGTGAACATGTCCGCCACGTTCGAGCCGATCGCTGAAGCGACCTCGCCTTCGATGATGTCCGATGAGTCAACCGACGAGTCTTCGATGACCGTCACCGGCGAAGAGATGGAGTTCCAGCCGGGAACCAATGACCTGTCTTTCAGCGGCGAGCAGTCGATGGAATCGCCGATGAGCGACATGCAGATGAACTGGCAGGGCGAATCGACCGAATCCTGCTTGTCTCCCGCGCAGAAGCAGTTCTACACCTCCTACCTCGCCGGTCTGTTCACGACCCTGGGCATGCCTGAGATCGCCGCATGCTTCACTCCCGACGGCAACGACGGCCAGGAGATCTGGTCCGCGTTTCCAGCTCAGGACATGACCAGCGCGACGTTCTCACAGCAGTCGCCCGAGTGAGTGCTTGTTCTCGAACCTCTTTGATCGCACCGCGCCGCCGAAAGGCGGCGCGTGCGTTTGCACCAACATGTTCTCGGTCGTGCGAAGTTCCGCCGGGAGTTTGACGACTCCCCACGAAGATCGGCCGATGAGCGCATCGACAATCCAGATTGGACGTTTGGTTCACCCCTGTTCCGGAGTTGAAGATCCCATGCGCAGCAGAAGTTTCACCGTGGCGGCCCTTGCACTGAGTTCGTTGCTCGTATCGACGTTGGGCGGCTGCGCGCCGACGAAGGAAGGGGTGAAGAACCGCCAGGCGGCGGCTGATCGCATGAATGTCGTCAGCGCACAGGTCAACTTCGATCAGTCGAAGCAGCTTTTCGCCACCGGACAACTGGACAAGGCGCTGCGCGAGATTGACAAGGCCATTGAGCGCTACCCCGAATCGGGCGACTACCACCTGTTGCGCGGCCGGATCCTGCAGGAGCAGGCGCGGCTGGAACAGGCATTGGCGGCGTTCACAACCGCGCTGGAGAAGAATCCCAAGCTCGCTGACGCCCAGTATTACGCCGGCGTGATCTACCAGCGTTGGAGCGATGACGAGCAGGCCTTCACGTGCTACAACCAGGCGTTCGAGATTGCGCCGGATCGCGTGCACTACCTGCAGGCGGCTGCAGAATCCCTCGTTGCCTTGGGCGAGCTTGACAAGGCCGAACAGTTGATTGAGCCGAAACTCGCGTATTTCGAGCACAACGCGGCGCTGCGGCAGCTCCAGGCTCAGATCGCGATGCTCAAGGGCGACGCCAAGCGTGCCGCGGCGCTGTATTCCGAAGCGCGCATGCTGAATCCGGATGATCAGACGGTTCTTGAGGAGATGATGTGGGCCCAGTACGCCGCGGGCATGTTCAGTCAATGCTTCGATTCCGCCCGCACGCTGCAGACTCTTGGCAAGGAACCGCGGCAGGACCTGGTGCACTTGGAAGCGCGATGTCTGGCGATGATGGGACGCGGCGTCGAGGCGCGCGAGCTGTACCTGCAGCTCTGCAAGACACGCGCGGGCGATCCCAGCGTCTGGAGCGAACTGGGCACCCTGGCATGGGAACTCGGCGATTATCGCAGCCTTGCGCAGGCCAGCGTGCAGATGATGGCCATCGCGCCCGAGCGATATGAGGGCTATCTGTTCCGCGCCGTAAACGAGAAGCACAAGGGCAACCAGGCCCAGGCGGTGACGCTTTTCCGCGAGGCGTGCAACCGCGCCGGCGGCGTCACGCTGCCGTTCCTGATGCTTGGCCAGGCCTTGGAGCAGTCCGGCGACA
>CAZCGB010000586.1:0-2480 GCA_964498045.1 uncultured Isosphaeraceae bacterium | reverse complement strand
AATTGGCGGTCAAGGCGATTGAAGAACATCGCCACGACCGGATTCCGGAGGCTTCCACTGGAAGTGACAGTGGACTGCTGATGGACGAAGATGTGTCTTGAGATGCTGATGGAGCTGATTCACAACATTGCGCAGACGCGCCTTTTCCAATCGATGCGGCCCACCGTCTTCGATTGGCGGAGCGGATTCCTCGCTGCGGCCGCTGTCCTGTTCATCAGCGCGATCGTTGGGGCCGCGGGAACGGCTCCGCCTGATGATGACGTCATTGCCGTATTCGATGATGTCGCGGTGGAATTCGACAAATCCATGACCGACGGCCGGCAGCGTGATGAGGTTCGCCTGTATCGGAATGGTCAGCAGATCGAACGCACGCTCGATTTGCCGCGCAAGGCCGCCAACCAGCGTGACGCCCGGCGGATTGTCGCCACGCTGATCGTTGAGCCCGTGCTGCTGCAGGATGGCGACAAGGTCCGCCCGGCCGATCCGTGGACGCGCCTGGGTTCGATCACCATCGGCCGCAAGGCGGGCGATCAAGAGCTTGTCGTCGCCGCACCGCCTCCCGCGCCATCCACCACCACCAAACCCGCGACGCAACCAAGCGCAGTCGCCGGCTCGAAATCTTCGAGCTCGCAGCCTGATCTGAACTATCCGTCGACGACCGTCGCGCCCAACGGAGCCGAGGTCGAGATCATGCGGTTCGTCACGCCCTTTGGCGGGCCGGCGACGTTCATCGCCGACCTCACCGCCTTCGCGCCGCTGCTGGAAGGCGAGACCTCGCTGCGCGTCTGGATCAGCACGTGGAAGAATCCCGCGTGGCGCGTCACGCTCAAACTCGACTACACCGCGGCAGGCGTCGGCTATCGCCGGCCCGAGTGGGCCAAGCCGATCTTCAATGGCGAAATCACCGCGGAGCAGTCATCGCTCAAGACCAAAATCACCATTCCACAAGGGTTGGCCCGCCCGCGACTGCATCTTCTTTCAACCGGCCATGCCACCGACGGCATGGGCGGCGATGAGTTCATCTCACGCTCGCATGTCATCAAGGTCGACGGTGTGGAAGTGGCGCGCTGGCGGCCATGGAGCGAAGATGGCGGGCCTCTGCGGCGGATGAACCCCACCAGCGGGCGCACGGAGATCGATCAGCGCGAACTGTGGGCCAGCGATCTGGACCGCAGCGGCTGGCATCCGGGCCTGCTCGTCGAGCCGATGCGCGTCCCGCTGCCGGAACTCACCGCGGGCACGCATGAAATCGAACTGCGCATTGAGAACATTCGGCCGAAGGATCAATCGGGCTACGGCTACTGGCGCGTGAGCGGCATCGTGGTGGCGGACGAACCCTGGCCCAATGATGAAGGGCCAGGGCCGAGGTGAAATGACACGCCCGAGGCTGAAGGATCGACGCTGGGCCGTTCCGTTGACGCTCTGCATTGCGCTGACAGGTTGCCGATCGACCACCAAGCCGCCGGCCGCCAGTCCGCCGCCGTCACGCATAAACGACCCCGGCGATCTTGTCGACGATCAATCATCGGTGACGTTGCGCTTGCTTTCAGAGGAACTGAACTCCGCGCGGCTTGCGGCGAACAAGGTCGCCACCATGCCCGGTGTGAACGACCCGCGCGCACGTCAGGAAATCGCATTGCACGCGTCGATGTATCGAGCCGCATATGACAGCCGCGTGTCGAGAAGCACATCGCACTTTGTGCTCGAACCGGTCAAGGAAGACCATCCGCCCGACATCGGCGTGGATCCGGAGGAGTTCCGGCTTCGCGTGCTGGGGTCGCTGAACGATCTGAACGTGCCCATCGCATGGGTCACCGAAACCTGGCGCAGCACCGGGGTCGATCGATTCCCCGGCGTGGGCGATCCCGGCCCGGTCGCCACCCGCCTGCGAATCGCCATCACGCTGCGCGATGAGAACACAGGCGTTGTCATTGGCGAAATCGGCGACTGGACCGCAGGTGGCGGAGCTTCGAAACAAGGCGTCATTTGCCGCTGGGATGGCCTGGCGTGGCAGATTGAGCGGGACCCGGTGCGGATGACGTGGTAGGCCCTTTTCCGCCGAGGCGAGATTCCCATCCGAGTGTTCGGTCACCTTGCCGCCGCCCTCGCGCTCTGCTACAGTTTCAGCCCTTACTTTTGCCCAGGAAGGACCCGGGGCTTGGGCGGCCATTCGCCCAATCCACGCTGTCTCCGCCGGCTGACCGTTGATTTCTGAACTCTGATCCCTGCCCCCTCCTCACCATGCCCACGCTGAACCAACTTGTCCGCAAGCCGCGCCAGATGCCCAAAGCGAAGTCGAAGACTCGCGATCTGGATGAATGTCCGCAGAAGCGCGGCGTGTGCCTCCAGGTGCGCACCATGACGCCCAAGAAGCCCAACTCGGCGCTTCGAAAGGTCGCCCGCGTGCGCCTGAGCAACGGACGCGAGATCACCGCGTACATCGGCGGCGAAGGACACAACCTGCAGGAGCACTCCATCGT
>CAZCGB010000585.1:0-2481 GCA_964498045.1 uncultured Isosphaeraceae bacterium | reverse complement strand
GCGGATCAGATACGAAATCGGGCAAATCGCACCGTGCCAAGGCGCTCATCGCCCAACCGCAAGGTCAACCAGAGCATCGCCAAATCCGAGCAAGAGGGCTTTGGCATCGTCGGCGAACGCGTCGTCGCCGACACTTTGGATGAACTCAAGCGCGACGGATATCGCGTATTTCATGATGTCCCGCCAGAGCAAGATGTCGATGGCTTGGCCAACTTTGATCATGTGGTGATCGGACCAACCGGCGTATTCGTCATCGAAACCAAGGCTCGCAGCAAGAGAGATGGCGCGGAGAACAAGGTTGTGGTGCACGCCGATGGACGCGTGTTGGTCAACGGCGTGGAGCAGAGCCGCTGCCCGATCACGCAGGCCAAGGCACTACGCAATGCGATGAAGAACATGCTGGAGCGGCAGACCTCGCTGCGCAATATCTTTGTTCGTGGTGTCGTGATCTTCCCCGACTGGACGATCGACGATGGGGCCTATCGGAAGGCCGGGGGTGACATCTGGACTCTGCATCAGAACGCGTTCAACAAGTGGCTGCGAAACGGGCGGGACCCGATCTGCCTCAAGCCCGATGACATCGCATTGATTGCTTCGCGCATCGACGATCACTCGCGCCGCTCTGTCCGCAACGAGACTTGATCAGCCAGAGAGAAAGCCCCGACTGAAGTCGAGGCAAGAGGGATGTGAAATGCGTGATCAGTCCTGGCGGTTTTCGCGAAGCGCGTGATACTCCATTATTGCGTCCGCGTGCACAGGCAGGCATCCTAGACTGGAACCAGGTCGTCATCCTCTGGGAGGTTCCGCGAATGATCGTGTGGCGGCTTGTATGGGGGCTTGATGGCGACCATTTCACCGGGCTCCCTTGGTGCTGCCGACGATAGCGAAGTGGCCACGTTCGGTCTTGCGGAAGCGGCTGGCAGCACCCTTCTTGCCGATCTCACGAATGATGGCTGCATAGATCGTCGCGTGCGGCGTTTTACCATCGGACTTCCAAAGGCCCTTGCTGGACATCGCCTCGATGATTTCGTGGCTCGTCAGCCCCCCGGGCCTGCCCGAATCCGCAAGCACTCTCGCCGCGGCGTCCAGGCCTGACATCCCGCGGTCGGACTTTTTCGCTGGCTTCGAATTCTTGTTAGCCTTCGACCCGTCGGCAACAGCCTTGACGTTGGTCTTCTCCACGCGCGCAATGGCCTGCTTGGCGATACGCGCCGTTTCCTTGGCGATCTTCTGCGCGTTGGACTTTCCGGCGGTCATCGGGATGACGGTCATGTCGTCGTTGTCCGAAATGAACCTTGACGTCGAATTGGTCTCGCGTTCGGACTTCGAGATTGGCTTGCTGGACGGCTTCGTGGTTGGCTTGTTCTTGGACATCGTCGGACTCCTGAAGTGAGGTGAGGGAAGCACGCAGCACTCGCTGCGCGCCAAAGCGGCGTGGGGCGCTTCAGCACCCCGCGACGCGTTCGATCTCGTTCAGCACGTCGTGGATCATTGAGTTGGTGGCGTTGGGGATTTCCTTGCGCGTCTTGCGCTCGCGGCAGCGTCCGCACACCACCTTGGCGACCTCGTAAGCCTTCCAGAAACGCTTCTCGCGGTCTTCGTCCGCGCGGATCTCGCAGAGGATGACGTTGCCAGTGGTGATCAGTGCGCCGCCCTCGATCCGCATGATTTCCACGTCGCCTTCGACACCTTCGATGGTGATTTGCTTGATGAACATTGCATCTCCAATTGGCCGCAGCGGACTGCCGCGATGACGATGACCATGAGGGCAAGTCCTCGGCCGCTCAGCAAGTCGCATTCGGAGGGATTGCGGGACATGTGGGGATCGTGCCAAACTCGGCCAATCCGGCGCACCCCTGACAGCGATTCATCAAGATGGGGCGAGTACACTCCCAACATGGAGAGTCTTTTTGCGGATGAATCGTTTGCGAAGTCGATGGCGTCCCATTACTCGGATCTCATGAGCGACGCGACCGCGGCCATCCGGAACCACGAACGGCGTGTGTTTCAAGATCGCCGAAAAGCAGCGAGCCGCGCCCGAATCGAGCTGTTCATTCGATCACAGCCATCACAATGCCCTGGCGCGCCGGATCATGTGCTCAACTTTCTGTCGCATCTACGCAACTGTCCGCGACAGCAGTGTCGGCTTCCTGACCTTCCAATAGAGTTCCTCGATGTCGATACCGTGACATTCGCCGTGCCAACAAGACTGAATGGTTCCACAAGGCGGTGCTCAAAGCCGGCAGCGTTCAGACCAATGTCATTGTGGTAGGCACGATCCTGCACTACGACTCGCTCTTGGCTTGCCTGCTGAATCCCAAGCACAGCCCCGGCTGGAACACCCGCAGGTACCAGGCGGTCACATCGTGGGCGACGAATCAGGAATGTTGGGAACGCTGGCAGCGCTACTACACCTACCGCCTTGAACTCGAAGAAGGGTATCACTTCGACGGTGAGCGAAGCGGACCGAAAGTCGCCCTG
>CAZCGB010000584.1:0-2504 GCA_964498045.1 uncultured Isosphaeraceae bacterium | reverse complement strand
CGACCTTTGGCCAGTTTCACCTGAACACCCAGACCGTCGGCCATGCCGCACCACTCAACGCATCCGGTGCAGGCTATCTGCGCGGTTATCAACTGGGCGCGTCCACCACCCTCATCACCCCGCCAGCCTTCGGGTCCTCCGGCTGCCCGCTGGGCTGTTCCATGGGAAGCAGCATCTGCGTGTGCGACGCGGTGACGGCGTTCTTCGACTTCTGCCTCGCCATCCTCACCACCGACCCCCATCCGGTCGACGGCGCGGGTTCCAACCTCACCATCCGCGACCTGGACGTCACGACGGTAATGAACCTGGGCATGGGCGCCAACAATCCCGTCATCCACATTACCGGCGGCATCAACGTGCCCCTGCCGTGTCCGGGCAACGTCAACGGCGATCAGTCGGTGAACGTCGCGGACCTGCTGGCGGTCATCAGCAACTGGGGTCCGTGCGGCGACTGCGGACTTTGCCCGGCGGACATCGCGCCCGCCAAGCCCGATTGCAATGTCAACGTTGCGGACCTGCTCGCGGTGATCTCGCACTGGGGCGCGTGCCCGTAAGCCGTCGGTGAATTGGTCGAGGATGCGCCGTCTCGGCGTTCACAATCGTGGCGTCGCTGGCGCAGGGCTCCAGCCTGAGGGCCGCGGGAGCGACATCTCTTGTCATGCCCGCAGCGCTTCAGGCCCGATGGTCACCAGCGTCGGCGTGCCAAGGTTTCGCTGCGCCAGGTGCGCATTGAGTTGATCGAGCGTGATCGCATCGACTTCCGCGGCGACTTCCTCCAGCGTGCGCGCGTGGCCGATGCGGAACTGGTCGTACACCAGCGCAGCGGCGCGCGAAGGCGTGGACTCGCCCTGCATCACCTGCGCACTCTTCAATCCCACCACCGCGCGCTTGAACTCTTCCGGCGTCACGCCTTCGCGCATGCGCGCGATCTGCTCCAGGCACACATCCAAGGTCTGCTGGGCGCGCTCGGGCGTGGTGCCCGCGTACAGGCTGATCATGCCGGTGTCCTTGCCTGCGCGGTAACTCGCTCCGACCGAATAGCACAGGCTGCGCTTCTGCCGCACTTCGCTGAACAGCCGCCCTGATGTCGAACCGCTGAGCACGTTCACGCCCAGGCGTTCGACCATGGAATTCGCATCGCGTTCAGGCGGAGCGTCCCATCCTGCGGCGATGTGCACCTGCGCGGTGGGCTGGATGATGGGCATGCAGCCGCGCTCGGGCTTGCCGCTGGGCTGCGGCTCGTTCGCCTGACCGCGCCAGTTCTTCAGGAGCGAGTTCAGTCGCGCCGTCAGGACGTTGATGTCGATCGCCGGTCCGCCCCCGGCGATGCCGAGGATGGACCCGCCGGGCAGGAAGCGCGTGCGCCAGGCTTCGCGCAGGTCGTCGATGGTGGCATGCTCCAGCACTTCGCGTTCGCCGTGGCCGTGACGGCCGAAGGGCGGCGAAAGATGCCTCTCGCGCAGGCGCAGCATCGCCATGTGCTGCGGTTCATCGTCCAATCCATCGAGCGATTGCAGCGCGAGGCTCTGCACCGCTTCCAGATGCTCTGCGGGCAACGCCGGGGCGATCACCATGTTCGCGATCAATGGCAGGGCATCGTCAAGCCGGTCGGCGGTCATCGTCGCGTCGATGCGCAGGTGATGCGCTGAAACGTCCGTGCCGCGATTGACGCCCAGTCGATCAAGCGCATCGGAATGTTTGCGGCTGGAGAGTCCGCCGCAACCGCGCATGATCATTTCCGAAAGCAGCGCGGCAAGACCATCCTTGTCGGCCGGATCGGTCGCGGCTCCGCTCGGCAGGAGCCACGACAGCGCAGCGGAGCGCACGCCGGGGATGTCTTCGACAAGCAGAACGAGGCCGCATTCGAGCGTGACGGTGGCGATGGGCATGGAGCGGCGATGATAGGGGGACGTGGATAGGCGTGGTGGCGAGAGCGGTCATGCCCGAAACCGACCGAAGCGGCCGTCGCCATTGTGCGTCGTTTCGGCGGCGTGGCCGACGGATCTCATCATTATCGCACTTGGAACGTGGCCCGAATCCTTCATTGGTCGCGGAAACGTATAAAGAGGATGACGGCCGACAGCGTGCGGTTGTCGCCCCACGTCCGCAAACCTTGCCCAGGCGGTCCAATTGGAACCGCGCGCATGCGCAGGTCGCACGATTGTCCCAATTCCGGGTGAAAACCGGGCGATGAACGATGCTGGAAGCGACTCGTTGGCCGTCCCCGCGCCGGTTGCCCGGGGGCGGGGCGAACAGGTCGCGTCGTGGAGGTCTTGCGCATGCGCCTGCTCCTGGACACTTTGGTTGCGCTGATGCTTGCCGCGATTCTCGTGGGTGTGGTCTTTCAGAGCCGCACCGATCACGAGGTCGATCAGGCGCGGGAAACCACGCGCCTCGAACTTCGCCGCTTCCAGCAGCAGATCGCTCTGCAGTCGGCTCTTGCGAAAGTCGAACGCACCGAGCGCGGCTACCCCTTGACGATCGATCCCGAATGGTTCCAGGGC
>CAZCGB010000583.1:0-2517 GCA_964498045.1 uncultured Isosphaeraceae bacterium | reverse complement strand
GCCCCTGACGTGCTTTCGATTCTTGGCTGTCCCGCCATTCTGTCAGCACTGTACGCCAGCGATTCGCCGCATCCGCTGTCCGTGCGAATTCGTTTCCTGGGTAGATCGCCCGCAGTTCCTCGGCTCGATTCGCCTTGGCCCATTCCAGCACGGGCTTGAAGCACGCCTGGAGCGACGGCGTCATGCGCTCGGGCTCGCGCACGACCTCGGCGATGTCGCCTGCGTCGTTGAACCAGTACGTCGTGCGCGCGCGCTCGCCCGCGAAACCGATCAGCCGGTCGAAGTCGTTGACTTTCGCCGCGGTGACGATCACTGCGTTCGCCTCGATCGTCGCGCTCTCGATCGTCCGCTGCGCGTTCAGGGCGGTGTCCCATTCGCGCCAGCCATCGACGCCGGCCGGCATGCCTTCGCCGGACTTGTGGCTATTCCACATCCGCGCGCCGCGGGCGTAGAACGAATCGGCGCGGGAGAGGTCATTGGACTGCAGCGCCTCGATGAACGCCTTCATGCGCGGCCGTGCGTGCTTGCCCGCGAAGTACGCGCCCGAAGCCGCGGCTGTGCGGTCCTTCAACAGCGCATCGACGGATTTCGACATCGCATCCACATCCAACCATGCCTGCTTGGCGATGACGACGCCGCCGGCATCGATGAGCAAGGCCATGTTGGGCCCGCCGCCCAGCGACCTCCACGCGGCGTTGTCCATGCCGTCAACGAACATCGGCGCGACGCTCTTCAATCGGTCGTTCATCGCATTTGCGAGGCTCAATCGATCCTCCAACGACTTCGGCTGGCGATGCAGGATGTTCGATCGCTCGTTCTCGGCCGTGACCCATTCCCTGCCGGGCGAGTAGGGCGAGGCGTCGGTTCGCGGATGGGCTTCGATGGTGTACAGCAGCACGACGCGCACCTCGGGGCCGTGCGCGTCGATGATGGACTGCAGATGCGGACATGAGCCGCGCGCGATCGGGCTTGTGAGCGATGCGGTGATCAGCAGCACCGGCCGGTCCTTCCACAACTTGCCGAGGCGCGTGCCTTTGCCTTCAAGGGAGTAGATCGAGAGATCATCAATGTGCCCGCCGACCTGCACGCCGTTGCGCTGCCACTGCTCTTCGAGGGCGCGCATGTCGCGCTCAGGCGCGGCAGCGAGAATCTTCGCATCGGCTTTGGCGGCGGGCATCGCGTGCGCGGTCGAATCCACCGGCTGCGCGGAAGCCTTGGCGAAGGGGAGCGCGAGGCTGATGATGCCAAGGAAGCCTGCGAGGTGTGAAGAATGCGTGCGCATGTATGTTCAGTCCTTTGCGGTGGCGGTGCGGCCGCTGGTTTCATCGTCAAGATGCGTCGCACGGGCGCAGCGGCTGAGGCAATCGGATCGGGGAAACCGCGCTTGCATTGGTGCTTTTTGCGCATCCGATGACGGCGACGCGCCAGCCCGCTACCATGACCCTTTCGCTTCTCTGTTCCGCCCGCCTCATGTGTTTCACGTAAGGCGACGGATGCGCGGCACACCAGTTTCATGCCGCCATCGCCTCAATCAGGTCCATCGATTCCCATGAGCACCACCGCTTCCTCCGCCGAACCCAAAGCCGCCGCCCCCGCCAAAGTCCCCGACACGCGCGGCCTCGCCGGTCAAACCGTCGGTGACACCACCATCTGCGCCGTCACGCAGACGGAGTTGATCTATCGCGGTTACGAGATCGCCGACCTCGCCGCCAACGCCACCTTCGAGGAAGTCGCCTTCCTGTTGCTGGTCGGGCATAAGCCCTCGGCGAGCGAGTTGAAGGCGTTCAAGGATGAACTGGTGTCGATGCGCGATGTCGATGCCAAGGTGCTCGATGAAGTCGCGCGTGTGGCGAAGTTGAAGCCCGCCGTGCATCCGATGGCGATCCTGCGCACCGGCGTTTCGCTGCTCTCGCACGTCGATCCCGAAGTCGAGGACAACTCGCCTGCCGCCGAGCTCCGCAAGGCCAAGCGATTGCTGGCCAAGATTCCCACCATCATCGGCCACGGCCAGATGAGCCGCGACGGCAAAGCGCCCGTCAAGCCCGACGCCAATCTCAATCACGCTGCGAACCTCCTGTGGATGATGAGCGGCGTGAAGCCGACCGAGATGGCGGCGAAGGTGATGGACGTTTCGCTGATCCTGTACGCCGAGCACGACTTCAACGCCAGCACCTTCACATGTCGCTGCATCGCCTCGACCGAAAGCGACATGCACTCGGCGGTGTGCGGCGGCATCGGCGCGCTCAAAGGCCCGCTGCACGGCGGCGCGAACGAGATGGCCATGGAAATGCTCAAGGACATCGACAAGGACGTGGCGGCGTCGGGCGGCAAACTCCGCGTCGATGAATGGATGAAGAAGGCCTTCGCCGAGAAGCGCAAGCTCATGGGCTTCGGCCACCGCGTGTACAAGAACGGCGACCACCGAGCCGGCATCCTCCGCGCCTGGGGACTGAAGTTCTGCGCTGAGGTCAAGCCCGACGCGAAGAAATGGTTCGACCTGGGCGACAAGGTGCAGGC
>CAZCGB010000582.1:0-2522 GCA_964498045.1 uncultured Isosphaeraceae bacterium | reverse complement strand
CGTGGGCGCATCGACGACCCGGTGCGCATGTACCTCACGCAGATGGGCACCATCCCCCTGCTGACGCGCGATGAAGAGATCCGCCTCGCGAAGAAGATCGAAACCACGCGGATGATCTTCCGTCGCCGGTGCCTGGAGAGCGACTACATCCTCACCGAGGCCGTGGCGACGCTCCGTCAGGTCCACACCGGCGAACTGCCGTTCGACCGCACGATGCGGATCAGCACGCTCGATGAGCACGCCAAAGAGAAGATCGCCAAGCGCATCCCCTACAACCTGCGCACGATCGACAAGCTCATCCAGCTCAACCGCGAGGATTGGGATGCGCTCAAGCGCGCCAGGGCGGACAACCAGCGCGAGATGGAGTCCGAACTCCGCGACCGCATGGCTGCCCGCCGCCGCAAGATGACAGCGCTGACCGAGGAACTCTGCCTGCGGACCGGCCGCATCATCCCGCTGATGCGCAAGCTGCGCTCGATCAGCGCCAAGATGACCGAGCTGCACAAGGAACTCGAGCTCAACAAGCGCCAGCGCCGCATCGACCGCGAAGACCTCGACGCCATGCGCGACGAGCTCGACGGCTACCGCTCGATGGTCCTCGAAGAGCCCGACGAACTCGCCAAGCGCCTCCGCACCATCGAGACCGTCTTCTGGGAGTACGAGCAGGCCAAGCGTGACCTCTCCGGCGGCAACCTCCGCCTGGTCGTCTCGATCGCCAAGAAGTACCGCAACCGCGGCCTGGGCTTCCTCGACGTCATCCAGGAGGGCAACACCGGCCTGATGCGCGCCGTGGACAAGTACGAGTACAAGCGCGGCTACAAGTTCAGCACCTACGCCACCTGGTGGATCCGCCAGGCGATCACCCGCGCCATCGCCGACCATGCCCGCACCATCCGCGTGCCGGTGCACATGATCGAGACGATGAGCAAGCTGCGCACCATCCAGAAGCATCTGCTGCAGGAGCTCGGCCGCGAGCCGACGATGGAGGAGATCGCCAAGCGCGCCAAGATGAACGTCGATGAGACCCGCCGCGTGATGAAGATCAGCCGGCATCCCATCTCGCTCGACCGCCCCGTCGGCGAATCCGAGGACTCGCACTTCGGCGACTTCATCGAAGACGAATCCCAGGCCGCTCCGGCCGAGACCGCCACCAACGACGCCCTCAAGCAGCGCATCAACGATGTGCTCAAGACCCTCACCTACCGCGAGCGCGAGATCCTCAAACTCCGCTACGGCATCGGTGACGGTTACACCTACACGCTGGAGGAAGTCGGCCGCATCTTCAAGGTCACGCGCGAGCGCGTGCGCCAGGTCGAATCCAAGGCGATCCGCAAGTTGCAGCATCCCGTCCGTCAGCGCCGTCTTGCGAATTTCCTCGCGGGCGATGAGGATTGACATCACGCTGGTCGGCGGTTCTGACTCGAATGCATGCGAGCCGGCACAATGTTGTGCCGGCTCGTTTCATTCTGCAGGTGCGTCCGTGCCATTGCGCCCAGTGTTGTCATGCCTTTTCGCGCAGACGGTCGTTCTCTTCGATGATCAATTGGGCTTTGAGCATGTCTGCGATCTGCCGGTCGATCGTCCCGCGCAGCGGCTGGGTGGTGGCCTTGAAGCCGAGCGTGCGGGCGGTGGCGGTGATCGCCTCATCGCGGCTGACACCGAGGCCGGCGCGGATGATCGCGCGGATGCAGAGTTGAATCTCTGCTGGCGGCAGCATCGCAGGATCGCGCAGCGTGGCCGACTCGACTTCGCTGCGATCGCGCACTGTCTCCGGCGTATCCGTGCGCTGTTTGTAGAAATCGCCCTCGCGGTACGCGACATTCGTTCGCACCGCCCATTCCAATGCCGCATCGATGGCGCGCACCATCTTCGGCCCGACGCGCGACGCTTCCCAAAGCTGCCGCAGACGTTCGGCGATCTCGTCGCCGTGGATCGGGCCTTCAATTTCGATGATCTTCGCGACGATCTCCGCGAGTTTGCCAATAGGAAGTTCGGGAATGTCGCGCGTGGAAGGTACGCGGAACTTCGCCTCCTTGTACGGCACGGCGATGGATTGGTCGGAATCGGGCCGCATTCGATCGCGGCTTGCCTCTTCGCGCTGGAACGCGCCTTGGGACTGCTCACGGTCCGCTGAAGCGGGCCGCGCCGTTGCGAGGGGCGCGTCTGCACCCTGCAGCGAAGAAAGCATGCGTCGAACCTGCTCGTCTGGGCGATTGAAGAAATCCAGGCTCCATACGCGGTGCAGCTTCCAGCCGCGATCGCCAAGCACGAACGGCTGCGTCTGATCACGATCCCGGGCCGAGCGTGCCGCGGCGTAGCCGGGGCCGTCGCATTCGATGCCGAGGATGTGCGCGCCATTGATCTGCGGATCGCGCACCGCGAGATCGACGAAGAATCCCGCGACGCCGACATGCTGATCAATCGTCCACCCCGCATCCTGCAGCGACCTGGCCAGCACGCGCTCCATCGACTCGCCCGTTTCGCTGCTCGCACTCGCGCCGTCGAGCACGCCGCGTTCGGCG
>CAZCGB010000581.1:0-2539 GCA_964498045.1 uncultured Isosphaeraceae bacterium | reverse complement strand
GTTCGTGAAGTTGATGGGCGAGGAAGTCGAGCCGCGGCGGCAGTACATCGAAGATCACGCGCTGGAAGTCAAGAACCTCGACGTCTGATTTGTGCGCGTGGGAACGGTGAACCCCTGCGCTTCCGGCCGCCGCACTTCATTGCGTCGCGCCCCAGTTCGTGATCACCGTCAGAAGATCAGCGACATTCACGAAACCGTCGAGGTCAACGTCGCCCATGCACTGCGGCGGCGATGCGGGGCATGCTCCCCAATGCCCGATGACGCATTGCAGGTCGGCGACGCCGACGATGTTGTCGCAGTTGGCGTCGCCGGGCAGGCCGTCGTACCCGTGGGCGATCAGGCGCCAGGACGCCGCGCCGCCGATGGAGGTCGAGAAGAGTCGTGGTGGCCGATTCGAGACTTGCGTCACGCTGACGAATGCGTCGTCGCCCGCCATTGACGAACTGACTCGAATTCGCTGTGGATTCTGGAGGCTCGCTTCCGCATGCACGCCGATTGAGGCCATGAATGTGTTGATGGCCGCAATGATGTTCGACTGCGCGGAGCCGGACGCGAACTCGAACTGTTGACATCCGGCTTCGCCGCAGAACTCCAGAAGGATCGATTGGCCGTTGCCGATGAGGTATGCCCCGGTCTCGATGAATAACTCGGCCGCGTGATCGCACGGTGTTTCTGCGGATGCGCCCTCGCCGCTTCCGAACGCGAACAAGCCGGCGGCGAGTGCGGCGGATGCGATCGATCGTTGCTCGTTCATCCAGTTTCTATCGGCGGATCGGTCGGACGCGGCACAGATTCCATCAGCAGGCACGCGCTTGATCATCCCATCTCATCCGCATGATCCTTCGGCTTCGCGCGTCCTGGTGGAGATGAGTGGGCCGCAGCGGCCGCAAAGACAATGGCAGGGCGGATTGGAGGTTTCTGCATCGCCCTCCGCAGAGTACCCGAGGATGGCAGCTCATGGATTTTCGCCATAATCCAATTGTTGTGCCACGGCATTGCCCACCATCGTGCGCGAAACCACTGTCACGGCACTTAAGCCGTGAACCAGCTCTGCGGCCGCAACGCGAACAGCAAGCTCAAGGCCCACCGCGTTCTTTGCGATCTTGGCGCACTTCGCGTGCTCTGCGTCCAGTCCGAACCACCCCATGCCAACCAACGAACGCTTTCCGCATCACGCACCGTTCAAGCGCGGAGCAGCGGATCAGCCACGCCCGCGTCGCGGAACCCCGCAGCGCGCAGCAGACATGAATCGCAGTGCCCGCATGGCTGGCCTGACTTTGCGTCTGGGTCATAGCACGAGCGCGTCAGGCCGTAGTCCACGCCCAGCTCCACGCCGCGGCGGATGATCTGCGCCTTGGTCAGGTCGATCAGCGGCGTGTGAATCCGAATTCGCTGCCCCTCCACTCCGACCTTGGTCGCGAGGTTGGCCATCGCCTCGAACGCGCGGATGAACTCCGGCCGGCAGTCGGGATAGCCCGAGTAGTCCACGGCGTTCACGCCGATGAATATGTCATTCGCACCGCGTACCTCCGCGAGCCCCAGCGCGAAACTCAGGAAGATGGTGTTCCGCGCAGGGACGTAGGTGATGGGGATGGCCTCACGATGCGCCATGTCAACCTCGACGCCCCCGTATTGCAATCCGTGGGCGTCACAAGCCTGGATCGCGGCGTGATCATGGACGTCTCGATCCTTGGGCACATCGATTCCCGCGTCCGTCAGCGCCGATCCCCCCCAAGCGCGAAGGTCGATTCTCATTACCACATGCTCGCGCACACGCATCTCTCGCGCAACATTGGCGGCTGCCTCGATCTCGATGCGATGCCGCTGGCCGTAATCGAAAGTGATGGCGTGGCAGTCGAAGCCTTCGGCGCAAGCAATGGCGAGCACGGTGGCGGAATCGAGCCCGCCCGAGAGGAGGATGACGGCTGAAGGTGCGGGAGGCGGCGGCATGGGAACAACAGTATCCGCGCTTCACCAGCCGAAGTCGCTGCCTTCCGTGGGGCCTTCAGGCGGCATCGCGCCGATGTTGATCGCCTGCGATTGCTCTTCGGTCAAGATGCCCTTGAGCTGCCGCCAGGCGCGGACGTTCATCTCGTGCCGTTCGAAGAGCACGCGCTGGCGATCGCTCATGCGCTGCATGTTGCCCAGACGCTGTTCATCGGTCGCGTGCTCCTGGTCGTACGCCCACGAGCCTTTCTGCTCGACCATGGACTTCATGTTCTCGCACATCGCGTCGTACGCGGGCCGGTACTCCGCGGCGATCTGCTCGATCGCGGCGCGCTGCTCGAACGTCAGGTCATTCAGCGCGAGCGCGGCGCTGAGCAGCGGGCCGGCCGCGGAGCGATCCTCGTAAATCCGCGGCCAGGCCAGCCGCTCGAAGGCGCGGCGCACGCGCTCTGCTGACGCGGGAGGCATGGCTTCGCACAATCGCTTCACCGTCGTTTGATTGAGTTCGGCGATGGGGTCCAAGGCGCGGCGGGCGGCTTCGGTCTTCGCCGCGATCCCCAGTTCGTCCAGTCGCGCACGTGACGGATACGCG
>CAZCGB010000580.1:0-2541 GCA_964498045.1 uncultured Isosphaeraceae bacterium | reverse complement strand
GAAGAGGATCATCTGCGCATGCAGGTCCTCGAGCGCGGCCAGCGTCTGGGCGAGCTCTTCAGAAGACTGAACGCCGTGGACGATGCGATCGAAACGCGACTCGATTACGCGTTCTCGCCCAAGTGGGGCTTCCTCACCGCCTGTCCGACAAACGTGGGGACGGGCATCCGATTGAGCGTGATGATGCACCTGGCGGGATTGAAGATGTCCAATGAGATCGAGCGCGTCCGCCGGGCGGCAAAGGACCTCAATCTCGCGGTGCGCGGTTACCACGGCGAGGGCAGCGAATCGGCGGGCGACTTCTACCAGATCAGCAATCAAGTCACGCTCGGGCGCAGCGAGGAAGACATCGTGCGCGAGTTCGTCGACGTCATCGTGCCGCAGATCATCAAGTATGAGCGGCACGCGCGGCAGATGCTCGCGAAGTCGCAGGCGACCCGGCTTGATGACGTCGTTCATCGCGCGTTGGCGACGCTTCGGGCCGCACGCCTGCTGGGAGCCGAGGAAGCGATGAAGCTGCTCAGCCGCGTGCGCCTCGGCGCGTGCGCCGGCCGGCTTCCCAACATCGATCTCGACACCATCAACGAACTTTTCCTGCAGATTCAGCCCGCGCACCTGCGGCTGCACACCGCAGCGGAACTTGAAGGCGACGCCCTGCGCGAAGCACGCGCGAACATGGTGCGAAAACGACTCGCCTGAGCGGAGGCCTGCGACCTACTTGCTTGAGATGACGAGATCGGTGAGCAATCGCTCCATCTCGCTCTTGCGTCCGGCGCCGGCGCCGCCCACGCCCAGCGGGCTCACCATGCCGTAGCCGACGGCGACGTTGATCAGCAGCCATGCGAGGTCCGACGGCGGCTCATCTCGGCGCATGAATCCGGCCTTCTGCAAAAGCACCAGCTCATCCTTGATGAACTTGTGCAACTTCGCCAGGTGCTTGCGCAGCGCCTTGACGATCTCCGGATCGGCTTCGACCTCGGTCATCGCTTGGAAGATCACGCGATACACTCCGCGGCCTTTCTCATGCACTGAGGGGTTGCCGCCCAGCAGGATCTCCAATCGCTTGGCCGGCTCCTTCACGCCGTCGAGTCGCTGCTGCCAGTCGTGAATGACTTCGCGGCCGACTTCGTCCACAAGCGTGACAAAGAGGTCAAGCTTGTTCTCGAAGTGGCGATAAAGGATCGGCTCGGTAATGCCCGCGGCCTTGGCCAGTTCAGCAGTCGTCGTGCCTCGGTATCCCATGCGCGCGAAACGATCGGCCGCCACTTGCAGCAGTTGTCGCCGACGGTCGGCAGATCGCATACGTCCCATGAGACGGGCACTCCTGACCCACGATGGTCATCGCGGGGAAAGGCGGTATGTTAGTGCCGGAAGGACAAACTCACCAGCGAGGCCTATTTTGCAGGGGAAATCGTCAATGCCACCCAATTCAAGCCCAGATCGTCCCTGGTGGACGTCATTCTTCGATGACGATTACGCGTCCTATGGCCTCGCATCCACGCCGCCCGAACTGCTCGAACAGACCGTGCGTTTCCTGCTCTCGACGCTGGAATTGCAGCCCGGCGCCTTGACGCTCGACCAATGCAGCGGCATCGGCCGGCTCGGCATGCCCATGGCTGAGCGCGGCGTGCGCATCATCGGCGTCGAGCAAGCCGCCACATATGTCGCCGCATCTCAAAGCGAGGTCGATCGCCGACAGCTCCCCTGCCGCTTTATTCAGGGTGACGCGTTCGAATTTGTCTCGCCCGAGCCTTGCGATGCTGCGTTCAACTGGTTCACGAGCTTCGGGTACTCGCCCGACGACGCCATCAACATCCGCATGTTGCAACGCGTGTTCGAATCGCTGAAGCCTGGCGGGCGCTTCGTGCTGGACTACATGAACCTGCCCCGAGTCTTCGCGGATTTCAAGGAGTCACAGATTGATCGTCCCGCCGCGACTGCATTGCACGGGCTGATCGTGATGATGGAGAATAAGCCGGATTTTTCCAAGGGGATGATGCATTCGACATGGACGTTTCTGCATCCCGATGGGCGGCGCGTGGAGCGACCGATCCGCACGCGACTGCTGATGCCCACAGATTTCGTCCGCATGTTCGGCGCGGTCGGCTTTGAGGATGTGCGACTGCACGGCTGGATAGACGGCGAACCGCTCACGCGATTGAGCCGCCGCTGCATTGTTTTCGGCCGCAAACCCGGCCGCACCTCCGGCTGAAACCCTACAATCCCGGCCAATGACACCAAGACGCAAGACCCGACAGATTCGCGTGGGGGATGACCGCACAGGCGTAGTCCGCATCGGCGGCGGATTGCATGGCACCGATCCCGCTCCGGTTTCGGTGCAGACCATGACCGCCGGATACACGCACGAGATTGACAAGTGCGTGGCCGAGATCAACAAGCTGGCCGCGGCCGGGGCTGACATCGTGCGCGTGGCCGTGCCCGAGCGCAAAGACACTGATGCGCTTCGTGAGATCATCAATCAAACGCGTGTGCCGATCGTCGCCGATGTGCACTTCCACTACAAACGTGCCCTGGAGGCAG
>CAZCGB010000579.1:0-2542 GCA_964498045.1 uncultured Isosphaeraceae bacterium | reverse complement strand
CGGTGCTGAGCGTTCCCGAAGGCTACGTCTCAAGCACCCGTTTCGAGCTTCGGTCTCAGGCGGCGTACACCATCGGCGGGTGCAAGCAGAAGGCGGGGATTCCCATCCTCGCCCGCATGCTGCAGGACCCCAACCCGCTGGTGCAGGTCTCGGCCGCGGCGGCGATCTTGGAGATCGAGTCGTAGATGCAGTCGGATTTCGGTCGGCAATTTCAGGCTGCGGAACCGATGTCGGGATTGACACGAATCTGACGGAAAGGTACAAGATAGAGTGCTGTCGGCGACCGGAACGGCGATTGATGGCCCAAAGGCTTGTGCTGGGGTTGGGGCGATGGACGGGTCCAAGGTCGTTTGTTTCTCTGGTTGCGCCGAACTGCTGACGTTTCGCCCGCCGCTCCGCGGGCTGGCATTCCTCGTGAGGATACTCCTGTGCACGTTCTGACCAAGATTTTCATCGTGCTGGTTTCGCTTCTGGCCGTGATGCTTGTTCCGCTTGTGGTCGTCTACGCCCACAACGAGAACAGTTTCAAGAACCGGCTGGTTGCTGCCGAGGACAAGGCCGCGTCAGCTGCGCTCGCGCTGTCTTCCGCCGAGGCCCGCGCCGCGTCCAAAGAAGCGGGTCTGCAGACGCAGATCGGCGACTACGTTTCGCAGATTGGCGCGCTGCAGCAGAACCAGGCCGCCGCCGCGGCGACGATTCGGCAGCTCGAGTCGCAGGTCGCGACCTCCAACGCCGCCACCGCCGACATCAACTCGCACATCCAGACCATCGCGTCAACCGTCGCCGCGGGGCAGCAACTGACCGAGCAGTTGGTCGGTGAGCTCCGTGACCTTCGCGCCACGGCAGTCACGCTGGAGCGTCAGAAGGTTGAACTCGACGAGGCGCTTCGCGATGTGACGACGCAGCTCGACGTCGCCGAGCAGGCCCGCCGCGCACTCGCTGAGGAATTGCAGCGCGTCAAGGAAGAGCATGCCTCGACGCTGACCGACCTTGGCAAGGCGATCGCGATGGGTTTCGACCCGCGCAGCGACGCCCGAGCCGGCGCGCTTGGCAATCGTGAAGGCATCAGCCCAGACAAGAGCCTGTCCGCCACCGTGATTCGCGTGGATCGCAACAACAATCAGGTGCTTGCCGAGATTGACGCCGGTGAGAAGGATGGCGTGAAGAAGGACTGGGTTCTTGCCATCGGTGACGGTGGCAAGTTCATCGCCAATCTCCGCATCATCAATGTCGATGTCAACCGTGCAACCGGTGTGGTCACCCTGGAAGACGCCAAGGCTCGCGGCACCGTGCAGCTCGGCATGAAGGCAGTCGCCAACCCCGGCGAATAATCGTCCCACCAAACGCCATCTTGTCAGTCCAGTTCGCAAGCCTTTCTCCGGATCGATCAAGAGAACACTTATGAGCCAGTTCAGCACACCAGTGGCCCGACGCTCCGGCGGCGATCTCGACGTGTACTCCGGCCTCCTCGCCGTGGCGTTCCTGCTGCTTGCGGTCGGCGTCGGTTACATGGCCATGACCAACATCAAGCACTCAGAGTCGAAGGCCGGCGCCAACGACGGCGGCATGCTCAAGCTGGTCGAGAAATCTGGTCGCTGATCGCTCGCAAATCACCATCCACAGACGTTTCCTCGCCGGCCTGAGCGCATCGCTCGGGCCGGCGACCGTTTTGTCGCGCATCGGTTGCACCGCATGCTTTCCCACATTCCCCGGCCAGCGCGTTTTCCCGTATCATTCACGCGCTGCTGAATCGCCTGACGAAGTTGCTCAAGTGATTCGGCCCGGACACGGGCGTTTGGTGCGTCCCGGCCGCCGTCTTCTTCCCCCTTTTTGCGGGAGTGCCCTTTGTCGCTCATGGATCGGTTGCTTGGTCTGTTCAGCGTCGATATGGGGATCGACCTGGGAACCTGCAACACGCTTGTCTGCGTTCGCGGCGAAGGCATCGTCCTCAACGAGCCCTCGGTCGTTGCTGTCAAGCGCGGCACCAACCGCGTGCTCAACAACGGCTCAGCGGTGGGCTGGGCCGCCAAGGAGATGCTTGGCAAGACCCCGGGCTCCATCCAGGCCATCCGGCCGCTCAAAGACGGCGTGATCTCCGACTTCGAGATCACCGAGGCGATGCTCAAGTACTTCATCACGAAGGTCAACGGCCGCAGCCGCATCTTCGGCCCGCGCGTGGTCATCGCCATCCCCTCCGGCATCACTGCCGTGGAGAAGCGGGCCGTGCTCGATTCCGCCGAGCGTGCCGGCGCGCGGCGCGTGTACCTGGTGGAAGAGCCGATGGCGGCGGGCTTCGGTGCCGGGTTGCCCATCGTCGAGCCGACCGCCAGCATGATCGTTGACATCGGCGGCGGCACCACGGAAGTCGCCATCATGTCACTGGCCGACATCGCCACCTGCGAGTCGGTGCGCGTCGCCGGCGACGATCTGGATGAGGCCATCATGAACCACATGAAGAAGGCCTACAACATGACCGTCGGCGAGCAGACCGCCGAGCGCATCAAGATCGAGATCGGCTCGGCTGCGCCCGTCGGTGAACCGA
>CAZCGB010000578.1:0-2545 GCA_964498045.1 uncultured Isosphaeraceae bacterium | reverse complement strand
GCTTGAGCGCCCGAGCTCATGATCATCGCGGCGCCGACGCCGGCGAGGGCTGACAGAGTTTTCACTTTCATTGATGGACCTTTCTTCTTTTGAGTCTCTAGAGGACTACCAGATTGAACGATGCTTGCACAAATGCAGCGGTCGCCTTCCCCTTACTTCCAGCAGCGAAGATACAGCAGCGGCCGTGGGAGTCAAGAGCCAATATCGCGAGAAAATAAAGTTTTGAAGATGGGCAAAGACAAGGGATTACGCGCAAAGAAGTGTGTACGACGGGTTCCTCACTCAACCTGCACATTCCGCACGCGCCAGGCACATCGTTCCAGAGCGCAGCCGCGTTTTTTCGAGCAATTTCCGGGGTTCAGCCAATCGGCCCCGTCAGTACAGCCGAATCCCGATTCCCAGTGTTTACCCATTGTGACGCGCCAATTGCGTCTGCGAGTTGCACATTGTGGATAACTTTTGTCTGCAAAATCAGCGGCCCGGATTCGATCACCCGCACCCGCACGATGCGGCCGATCATATTTTCCGGCTTCATCTGCTGCGGAAGATCAAACACCGCGATCAAATCGCCGCCGGTGCGGCCTGACATCTGCGTCACCTGATCGGCAGATGACGCTTCTTCGCCGCGTTTCTCCCAGCGCAACTCGACGCCGTTCGCATGCGCGTTCGATTTCGCTATCGATGTTCTGCTCACGCGCTCGACGAACACATCGACATCGCGGCCGACCCATGCGCGATGCACGTTCGCGCTGATCTCCGCCTGCAGCGCGAGCAGTTGGTTGTTGCGTCGGCGCTTCACCTCATCGCTCACGTCATCCGCAAAACGGTCGATGGCCACCGTGCCCGGCCGCGGCGAGTACTTGAAGATGAAGCTGTTCTTGAACCGCACACGACGAAGCAAGCCCTTCGTCAGTTCGAAGTCGTCATCGGTCTCGGTCGGAAAGCCCACGATGATGTCGCCGGCGATGGAGACGTCGGGCATGATCGATCGCGCACGATCGATGAACTCCAGGTACTGCTCAACCGTGTAGCCGCGGTTCATCGCCTGCAGAATGCGATTCGAACCCGATTGCGCCGGCACGTGCAGATACCGGCAAATCCGCGGCGAATCGCGCATCACCATCAGCGCATCGTCGCCGAAATCACGCGGATAACTGGTCACGAAACGCAGCCGCTGGATGGCCGGGACCTCGTCGTGAATCCGCCGCAACAGCTCGGCAAAAGACGTGGTTCGCTGCTGGGTGTTCGCTGATTGAAGATCGCGGGTTTTTCCGCCGATCTGCGGCAATTCCAAGCCCGCGCCGCTGACCGCCGCGCCATGCACATAGTGGTAGTGATTCACCGTCTGCCCCAGCAGCGTGACCTCGATCACGCCCGCGTCGGCGAGCCGCTTGCATTCATCCACGATCGACTGCGGCGGACGATGCACCTCGGCGCCGCGCGTGAACGGCACCACGCAGTACGCGCAGAACTTGTTGCAGCCGCGCGTGATGCGCACGTACGCGGACCGGCCGGCATGTCCCCCATGTTCGCTTCGATCGGGATCGAACGCGCGGCTGAGATCGAGCAATTCCAGGTTGTCTGTCGCCGCGGTCAGCGTGGCGGTGCGACGATTGGTGTTGCCTTGAAGCGCGATTCGCTTCGCCGCCTGGTGCGCGAAGGACTCGCCGCGAGTGACCGCCTCGGCCACGCTGGTGCGCAAGGCGTTATCGATGAGCATGGGCAGCTTGTCGAGTTCGCCGGGCCCGCACATCAGGTCGATCTGCGGGAAGCGCCGCATCATGTTCGGCCCCTCGCGCTCGGCCATGCAGCCGATCACACCCAGGACGAACTGGCGGCTCGCCTCGCGCTTGCGCTTGCCCATGATGCCCACGCGGCTCCACACCTTCTGCTCGGCCTGCTCGCGCACCGAACAGGTGTTGTACAGCACCACATCGGCGTCATCAGACTCGCTCACAAAGCGGTAGCCCAGTGCGGCAAGATGGCCCTGCACAAGCTCGCTGTCGAGCTCGTTCATCTGACAGCCAAAGGTCTCCAGATAGACCTTGCGCGGCAAGGCCGATGCGGCGGAGTCCGGGCTGAATTCTGGGCTGAAGATGGGTAAATCCTGCATTGGCTGTGGATAACCGAGGTGGGAACCCGCATTTGAACCGAACGGCGAGCGTAATCGTAGCATTGCTTGAAGCCGGCTCGATTTGGTTGCGGAAAGTTGTGTGCTTGCGCAACACAACGAGCCGATCGTCGGGTACGATTTTCGCCCGATTCGTTTCCGGGCTTTTCTTATGGTCAGCCGTTGATAGCCGGAGGATGCGTTTGCCTGCACGATCAACCCCAAAGTTGACCGCCCGCTCACCCCATCGGTGCCAGCTTGCCGCCATGGCAGGATTGATTGTGGCGTTGCTGGTGATTCTGGGTGGCTGTGCGTCGAACGCTTCGAGCAACATGGCGCAAACCGCGCCCGTCATCGCACCCACTTCCACCGGCGAATCGATCATCAGCCTCGGCGCGGTGGAACGCGGTTCCTAGTCTGTCTCATACCTTCTCA
>CAZCGB010000577.1:0-2548 GCA_964498045.1 uncultured Isosphaeraceae bacterium | reverse complement strand
GATCCCATGAACGGCCTCGCGGTGCTGACGGAGCGCGAAGGCGAAGTCTGGCTCCCCGCGGCGACGACCTCTGTGATCAAGGAATGAACGGCGTTCCACTGACGCCGGCGAACGGCCGATATACAGTTGTAGCGTGAGCGACCAGGCCGCCGAAATCCCCGTTCCAATCGCGCGGCCCGCTGAAGCGGGCCGGGCCGAAAGCGAAGTAGCGCCTTCGTTTTGGACTCTCGTCAAAGAGGACCACTTGGTCAACGGCTCCGACTGGACGCGCCCGGGCTTCCGCGCCCTGTTCATGTACCGCTTCGGCGTGTGGCGCATGCAGCGGTCGAAACTGCTCCGCATGCCGCTGAGCGTGATCTATCGCTGGATGCACCGCCGCGTGCGCAACCGCTACGGGATCGAACTGCACTACACCGCGACGATCGGCAGGCGCTTGCGCATCGGACACCAGCATGGCATCGTCATTCATGAGCATGCCGTGATCGGCGACGACTGCACCATCCGTCAAGGCGTGACCATCGGCGCGGCAAGCGACGCCACGTATCGCGACGCGCCGACGCTGGGGAACCATGTCGATGTCGGCGCGGGCGCGATGATCCTCGGCAAGGTCAAGGTCGGCGACCATGCGCGCATCGGCCCCAACGCGGTGATCATGATGAACGTGCCCGCACATGCGATGGCGGTGGCGCAGCCGGCCCGGATCATCACGCCGCCGAATCCCGCAATCAGTCGGGCGTAAAGCACTCTCCGCAGCTGGCCGATAATCGGTGTGGGTTCACCACGGAGGATGTGGATGGATTTGCGGCAATTCCCATGCTTCAATCCTCGCTCTGCGAATCCTCTTTGTCATCCTTGGTGAATTCACAGCTCAATGACCAGCGTCGATCCAATCCAATTTGCAAGAGGCGATGAACTTCGCAAGACGAAGCAGTACGCCGAGGCGATCGACGCGTACCGCGAAGCGGTGAAGTCGGCGGAGGTCGTCGATGGCGAGACGTGCATCAAGATCGCGCGCTGCTTTGACGCGCTGCGAGACAAGGCCAACGCCATCGCATGGCTGATTCGAGTGGTCGATTCCGGTGAGGCATTCACGCACTGGCAAGGCGCGGCTGCGCTGCTTGATCGGATCCTCAAAGGCTTTACGCCCCCCAATCTCAAGCGCAGCGCCAAAGTGTGGCTCTGCGGCAGTTACACGACGTTGCAGTTTGCGCCGCTGCTGCGCCTGGCCGCGCTGCGGGAAGGCATGCTGTTGGACGTGAGGGAGGGAGATTTCGGCGCGTATCGACAGGAGATCATTGATCCGAAATCGCAGTTGTATGCGTTTGAGCCTGAAGTGGTGGTGATGATGGTGCATGCGGGGGAAGTGGGTCTGCCGGAGTACGCGGCGAAGCCGCAAGCGGCCGTGGAGGCGGAAGCGGCGCGGTGGACCAGCCTGTGGGAAACGCTGCGATCCAGATCGAAGTCGGCTCCCCGAATCGTGTTCCATAATTTCGCGGCTCCGGCGCACAACGCATTCGGCAATCTGGCGGCGAAACTGCCCGGCTCACGCGCCGCGATGCTCGATGCGCTGAATATCCGTCTGGGCGACGCGCCCTCGTCATCCGGCGTGGCGATTGTCGATTGCGAGCGGCTGTCGTCGCTCATCGGCAAGCGCGTCTGGTTCAACGACAAGTACTGGCACATGAGCAAGCAGGCGGTGAGTTTCGAGGCGCTGCCCGCGCTGGCCAGGAACACCGTTGCCGTCATCGCCGCCGAGTTCGGCCTGTCGAAGAAGTGCCTCGTGCTCGATCTCGACAACACGCTCTGGGGCGGCGTCATCGGCGAAGACGGCCTCGAAGGCATCAGGATCAGCCAGGGGGATCCTGTCGGCGAGGCGTACCTGGCCTTCCAGCGCGTCATCAAGAATCTCCAGGGCAAGGGCGTGATCCTTGCGGTGTGCTCGAAGAACAATGATGCCGACGCGCGCGAGCCGTTCCTCAAGCACTCGGAGATGGTTCTCAAACTCGACGACTTCGCGATGTTCGTGGCGAATTGGGAACGCAAGCCCGACAACATCCGCCGGATCGCGCAGACGCTGAACATCGGGCTCGATTCACTGGTGTTCGTGGATGACAACCCGGCTGAGCGCGAGATCATGCGCCAGTTCGCGCCTGAAGTCGAGGTGTTGACGTTGCCGAACGATTCCGCCGGCTACGCCCGCGCACTGGGTGAGTACCTGATGTTCGAGACGAGCGCGTTCACCGCCGAGGATGCTGCGAAAACCGAGCAGTACCGCGCGAAGGCGCAGATCGCCGAACTCGAGGCGAACGCGGGCTCGATCGAGGATTTCTATCGTTCATTGCAGATGCAGGCGGTGATCGAGGCGCTCGATGAATTGCACCTGCCGCGCATCGTGCAGTTGCTGGGCAAAACGAACCAGTTCAATCTCACGACCCGCCGGCAAGGCGAGGCGCAGGTTCGCGCCTTCATGAAATACCCGCACAGCCTGCACAGCTACCTGAAGTTGCGCGACCGCTTCGCCGATCACGGCTTGGTCAGCATGATCATC
>CAZCGB010000576.1:0-2549 GCA_964498045.1 uncultured Isosphaeraceae bacterium | reverse complement strand
ACCCGAAGCCACGCAATTGGCGACGTACATCGGCTGGCTGATGCACCGCACCGCCGGCGGACTGCTGGCGGGAACGTTGTTTGTACTGCCGGGCGTGCTGGCGATCATGGCGCTCTCCATCGCCTACACCACCTGGCACGATGTGGGCGTCGTGCAGGCGCTGCTGTTCGGGCTGAAAGCCGCGGTGCTGGCGATCGTGGTCGAGGCCATCGTGCGCATCGACCGGCGCGTGTTGAAGAATCCGGTGATGTATGCGATCGCGCTGGGCGCGTTCATCGCGATCTTCTTTTTCGCCGTGCCGTTTCCCATCATCATTGCCGGCGCGGCGGTGATCGGTTTCGTCGGCGGGCGCATGGCGCCGCAGACGTTCGCCGTGCTGAAACCGAAACTCGGCGCGCACGACGCGATTCACGTCTACGTCACCGATCACATCGACTCCGATCACACGCGCCCGACGCTTGCGCGATCGCTGGTCGTGCTCGCGATCTGGCTGCCGCTGTGGCTGGGCCCGGTTGCGCTGCTGCGGCTGTGGCTGGGAAAGGGCAACGTCTTCGCCGATCTCGGCCTGTTCTTCAGCAAGGCGGCGGTGGTGACCTTCGGCGGGGCGTACGCGGTGCTGGCGTACATCGCGCAGCAGGCGGTGGAGCAATACCACTGGCTGCAACCGGGCGAGATGCTCACCGGGCTGGGCATGGCCGAGACCACGCCGGGGCCGTTGATCATGGTGGTGCAGTTCGTGGGGTACATGGGCGCGTACAGAGAGTGCGGTGGATTGAATCCGATCGTCGCGGGCGTGCTGGGCGGACTGCTGGTGACGTGGGTCACGTTTACGCCGTGCTTCATGTGGATTTTTCTCGGCGCACCGTACGTCGAGAGCGTGCGCGGCCGGCCGTCGCTCAACGCCGCGCTCGCGTCCATCACCGCCGCGGTCGTGGGGGTGATTATCAACCTCGCGCTGTGGTTCGCGCTGCACACGCTCTTCCGCGATTTGGGCGAGTCGCGATGGCACAGTGTGCGAATCCTGCAGCCGGCCTGGAATTCGATCGACTGGCCGGCGGTGGCGATCGCGCTGGCGGCGGCGCTGGTGCTCTTCGGTCTGCACTGGGGCGTCCTGCGCACGCTCGCGCTGGCGGCGGCTTTGAGCGTCGGCTGGCTCGCGCTGCGAAGTATGATGAACTAGCTGGCCAGAAGGAGATGTCGTATGCGGAGACGCGCGATGCTGTTGCTGGGAGCGATGATGAGCGCGAGCGCGCTCGGCTTCGCCCAGCCGCCGGCCGCGGCGAGCGGCACACGTGGAACCCGCAGCGCAAGGGGTGATGGAGGCGGCGATTCGGTGTCGAATCCTCGTGTCTTCGGGGGCAGCGCGATTGCTAGCGTCATGGCGCACAAACATCGTGCACACCCCTCGAAATCGGAGGCCTCGCCATGGCCAGTGCTCCCCCCGCTACCACCACTCGTAATCCGTCATGCACACCATCGACCGCGCAAGGCCGTGGCGTGTCGCGCGACACCATGCGCGCCTTCGTCATGCGCCGCATCGGCGAAGTCGCGGTGATGGAGAAGCCCATTCCCCGGCCGGGTCCGAATGACGCCATCATTCGCACCACCGCGGCCCTGATCTGCACGTCGGATACGCACACGGTCGCCGGGGCCATCGGTCAGCGCAAGGACCTCACGCTTGGCCACGAAGCCGTGGGCGTGATCCACGAACTCGGCAGCAACGTCACCGGCTTCAAGGTCGGCCAGCGCGTCGCCGTCAACGCCATCACGCCGTGCTTTCACTGTGAGAACTGCCAGCGCGGCTACACATCGCAATGCGGCGGCATGCTGGGCGGCTGGAAATTCGCGAATCTCAAAGACGGCAACATGGCCGAGTACTTCCACGTCAACGACGCCCAGGGCAATCTCGCGCCGATTCCCGATGGCCTGACCGATGAGCAGGCCGTGTACTGCTGCGACATGCTCTCCACCGGATTCATGGCGGCCGAATACGCCAACATTCCCATCGGCGGCACGGTCGCCGTGTTCGCCGAAGGGCCTATCGGCCTGATGGCGTCGGTCGGCGCGCGGCTGCAGGGCGCGGGGCTGGTCATCGGCGTCGAAAGCATGCCCAACCGCATCAAGCTCGCGAAAACCTATGGTGTGGATGAAATCGTCAACTTCCAGAAGCAGGACGCGGTGCAGGCGATCCTCGACCTCACGGACGGCAAAGGCGTTGACAGCGCCATCGAAGCCCTCGGCTCGCAGGCCACCTTCGAGGCGTGCGTCAAGTGCGTCAGGCCCGGCGGAACCGTGTCCAATGTGGGCTATCACGGCGACGGCGAGTACGTCAACATCCCGCGCATGGACTGGGGCGTGGGCATGAGCGACAAGACGATCCGCACGGGCCTGTGTCCCGGCGGCGCGGAACGCATGCAGCGACTCCTGCGCCTGATCGAGACCAAACGCGTCGATCCCCTGCCCATGACCACGCATCGTTTCGGCTTCGTCGACATCGAGCGCGCCTTCCACATGATGCAGACCAAGGAAGACGGCATGATCAAGCCGCT
>CAZCGB010000575.1:0-2550 GCA_964498045.1 uncultured Isosphaeraceae bacterium | reverse complement strand
TGAGCAAAGAATGATTAAAGGCCCACTCGGTCAAGCGGCGAAGGGCGCCATGACCGGTTTGGCAACTCGATGTTTCGAGGCGACGGATTTCTACTCTGCGGCCCGGGCGGTGACATTCTTGCGTCCCGGACGCACGTGCCGCAAGCGCTTGCCCGTCGTTCGGCGCGTGGGCTTCGCCGCCTGCTCCGCAAGCATTTTGCGAGCTTGCGCGACGATCTGACGCTGCGTCAGATGATCAGCTGTTTCCACCGCAACGATCGGCGGAGGCGTCGTGCGGGCGCGCCACTGCTTGACCAACTCGCGCTTCGCCAAGCCCGGCCCAATGACGACGATGGCCTTTGACCCCGCGCACCGGCGAATCACATTGGTGTAGTACCCCTTCAGTTCTGCTGTGCGGCGGCGTTCATAACGGTCAATCGCCGCGCCTTTCAGATGCCCCGGTGGTCGAACACCGGAAGAGCCAATGGACTTGTGGTGTGATTCAGCGTTCGAGGTGACTTCGTCGACAACTGGCGCTCCCTCACCAAACATGACGATCATCGCTCGAGCGTGATCGATCCAGATTCCGGTTGAGCGTGACATGAAAGCCCTTTCTCGCCGCCAAGGCGGACAAAGATGCACATGACTTGGATATTTCAGCCGAGCGCTTCTCAATTCACCACAAGCAAACTGCCCTGTAACTCGAATCGCTGTTTGCCGGACACGTTGGTGTGCGAATCAACACGTCACTCGTTTCCTGTCCGGTTCGTCGCGGATTTGTGTCTGCGACCGACCTAGCTCTCGCTGATCTTCGGTGCCGATTTCCCGTAGCCAGCCAGGCGAAGCCTTCCTAGAAACATCGTGTCATTCGTCTGGAAACCGATGGATGCGGGCGAGCTGGATCAACGACGGCTCGCAAGCACAGGATAATCAGGTGCGTGTTTCGCTTCAAGCAAACATGACCTCGCGAGCGAAGGAGAGCCGCCATGCTGACTGAAACCATCAAGACAGATGCGCAGATCAAATCCGATGTGATCGCGGAACTGCAGTGGGAGCCGCGCGTGGACGAAACGCAGATCGGTGTACACGTCCACGGTGGAGTCGTGACCCTGACCGGCAGCCTGAAGACATACGCGGAGAAACTGGCGGCGCAACAGGCCGCGCATCGCGTTCTGGGCGTGCACGATGTGGCGAATGAAATTGACGTCCGAACGCATGGCGCGTGGAAACGGTCTGATCCGACCATCGCCGCCGCTGTTCGAAGCGCGCTCGAGTGGGATGCGCTCGTGCCCGATCAGTGCATTCACTCAACGGTGTCCGATGGCTGGGTCACCCTTTTGGGAACGGTTGAGCGCTGGTCACAGCGCGAGGATGCGGCCAGGGCCGTGCACAATCTCACGGGAGTGCGCGGCGTGACCAACAACATCACGATCAGCGGCGTGCATCCGGTGCCGAGTCGCATTCAGCGCGACATTGAGGACGCCCTGGTCCGCCAGGCGGAGCGGGAAGCTGAGCGCATTGCAATCGATGTCAACGACGGCGTCGTGAGCATCAGCGGAAAAGTGCGCACCTGGGCCGAGAAACGCGCCGTCTGCGGCGTGGCCGGCTGTGCGCCAGGCGTTCGTGCCGTCGAGGATCACGTCGTGGTTGATCCGACAGCGTCGTCGCCGTTTCATGCTGCTCGCGCACATGTTGCTGCACGTGAATGAGTCCAAGAGCACTCGCGGCGGATTGTTCCGCCGCGTGCAAGTCATTGATTCAGTACTTCATGCACAGGAGGTTCACAATGAATCTGCTGAAAGCGCCAACGAGGCGGCGCACGAGCCTCGTACCGTTCGGCGGATCGCCGATCAACCGTCTTTTCCGCAACGATGTGGATCAACTTCTGGGCCGCTTCTTCAACGAGCCATGGAGTTTCAATCCACCAATCGAGGAGCCGTTCGTCGGATGGGCCCCAGCCATCGATGTCTCGCAGACCGACGATCAGATCGTGGTACGCGCCGAACTCCCCGGATTGCAGCCGAAGGACATCGATGTTCGTGTCACGAACAATGTGCTGACGATTTCCGGAGACAAGAGCGAGGAGACTGAGGAAAAGCGCGAGGATTCGTATTACTGCGAACGCGCGTTCGGATCGTTCAGCCGTTCGTTCGAACTGCCCGTCGGCGTCGACGGCACAAAAGTGCTGGCGGAATTCAACAACGGCATACTGACTGTCAAGCTGCCGAAACCCACCAGCGCCAAAGCGGTGCAGATTGAGGTGAAGCCCGCTGTCCGGATGGGTGTTGATGCCGCACAGGCCGTCAAGACTCCGACAACGTCAAACTCGCCGTCGCAGCGCGTCCCGGTTGGCGCCGGTCGGTGACACGCACTTAGTCGCGGGCGTTGTTCGATTGGGAAGAGCCGCCGGTCGGGATGCCATGTGCATCCGGCCGGCGGCTTGTCGAATGAAGCGAAAGATCATTCACATCTCACTTTGCGCGCACTTGGGCAGCGCGATGGAATGAACTCGCTGCGAAATGATGCCAGAACAGGTTTCATCTGCCCCCGGCTTATGTGCCAAGTGTTATG
>CAZCGB010000574.1:0-2555 GCA_964498045.1 uncultured Isosphaeraceae bacterium | reverse complement strand
CTCGCATACGTTCGCTCCTGGACGTTTCGGCTGGGTCCAGGTGATCCGCGGACAGGTCGATGTCGCTGGCCACCGCGTCGGCCCCGGCGATGCCGCGGTCATTGAAGGCGAATCGCTGGTGAGCATCTCCGCGGTCGATGATGCGGAGTTCCTGATGTTTGACCTCGCCTAGACTGGTCGGCGAGTCCGCCCCCCACAGCCGCCCCTTCCGCCGAAGGGTGCGGCTGCAATGGGCGCAGTACGCATGTGCATGTCTTTCGACCCGGCTCCAAAGAGTTTGACCACCATGGCCCAACGCCATCTTCCAAGAGTTGCTTCCATTACCTGCTGCATCTCGGCATTTGCTGTGATTTCAGCGGTGGCGTCGGGGCAAAGTCCCGCAACGCCTCCAGCGGCTCATGCTCCGCCAGCAACCACAAAACCCTCGGGCGACGGCCGACTCGATCGCATCGCCGAGATCATCGCCAACGCCGTCGATCAGAAGCATGGCGGCGAGAAGTACCGCGGACACACGATCATGCAGTGTGACATCGCGGTCGAAAGCGGCGATATCTCGTATGCGGGACGCCTCTCGTATCAGGTCAACGGTCAGGCGGCGCGACTGGACATGAGCGACGGCTCGGCGATCGTCTTTGACGGCCAGCAGTGCTGGGCGACGGGCAGCGCGGTGCCCGATGAAGTCGCGCTCAAACGCCTGATGGCGTTGCGGCACCTTGTCGCTGCGCCGTTCATGACCCGCGATCGGGGCGTGCGCACCTTCGGCTACCGCGCCACCATGGTTGTCGGCAGCGACGCCGATTCATACAAAGTTGAGTGGGCGGCGATCGGAAAGGACAGCCCCGTCAACCTCGTCGCGTATGCCGATGTCCGCACGCGGATGTTCAGCGCCATCGGCAGCGAGGCGTTGCCGGCCCTTCTGGGATTGCCCGATGGCGAGCATGCTGTGAAGTCCATCGTGTTCACCGACATGCAGAACATCGATGGCGGGGTTCTTCCCACCACATGGACGTTCTACGACTGGTCTGACGCGGCGGGCGTCAAAGGCGATGCCAAGGGCACCGGCAAGATCACCAACACGAAATTCGTCCGAGGCGATGAAGTGAGTTTCAGCGCTCCGGAAGGCGCGCGAACGATCAGCACCAGCGCGAAACCGTGATTCTGGCCTCGACGCGGCGAATGGCATGAAGGAATGAATCAAGTTGGCAAGGCGGGCAGACTTTTGGCGCGCGTCTTGCGCAATGAAATGGTCAAGACATGGCCAATTCCCACCATAGCCTCTTGGTTTTTTCCTAGTCGACGCTATCTTGGTGGTCGTTCGCGGCAATGCCCCCATGAGAGCGGCGGCCAACCAAAGAGGGTAGGAACACCATGTCCCGGGAAGGTTCGTTGAGCCGCACGCGGCGGCTGCGTTGTCTCATCACCGCGTTGATTTGGGGAATTGCGCTGGGATGCTCGTCGGCCGCCAATGCCGCGAGCATTGTTCAGATCGGCGGCTCGGCAGGTTCAAGCCTGCAGGGTCTGGGGTCATTCTCCGGCTCGATTTCCTACACCGCTACGAGCCAGTTGAGCACGACCGGCGCGCTCGTCATCACCCTGGTCAACACGTCGAACGCCGGAAATGGCGGGTTCATCACCGGTCTGCTCTTCAACATCGGTGGCGGCGATGCGTCGTCCTCCGCAACACTCTCCAGCGCGTCCAACTCGTTCATCAACTGCATGGGTGGCGGGCTGAATGCCGCGACCGGCCAGCACTTTGAAGGCGGCGCAGCCATCGGCGGGCAATTTCTGGGCGCGGGCGATCCCAACCCCGGCATTGCGATCGGCCAAAGCGCGACGTTCACGTTTGACATCACCGCGGCTGACGCAGGCAGACTGACCGCGATCGACTTCGTCGCCGGCGGCTCGTTCGAGTTCAACTTCCTCGTACGTTTCGGCGGGTTCGACGACGGCGGCCCCGACAGCATCGGCGCGATGGTCGTGCCGTTGCCGCCGGCGGTGATGATCGGAGTTTTGGGCCTAGCGTTGGTGTCGCTGGCGATCTATCTCAAACGCCGGGCGGCGAAGATGGCCGCCGCCGTCACAGATGGCGATGCATCCACAAGCACAGCCGAAACCAGCGACGAGCCGGCCGCGCTCGCAAACGCCGTGCGCTCCTGAAGAACGATTCGTGACCGAATGGATTTCGTCGAGTCCGGTCGTCCAACAGTGCTTGTGATTGGAGTGCGCGGCCGCCTCGTTCCCCAGCGGACAGCCGTTCTTGTGTGAAGCGAACACGCCGGTTCTTATTTCGTCCCTGCCGCTGGCGGCTCCTTGTCACGTTCCGTGCGTCGGCGCTTCAGCTCCGCGTCGATGAACGCGTCGATGTTGCCATCGAGCACGTGCAGGGGATTGCCTTCCTCGTAACCCGTGCGGTGGTCCTTCACGCGGTTGTCGTAGAAGACGTAGCTGCGGATCTGCGAGCCCCAGCCGCGATCGACCTTGCCGCCGGTCGCGGCGTTGATCTCCGACTGGCGCTTCTCCTCCTCCAACTGTTCCAACTTCGCGCGGAGGATGGT
>CAZCGB010000573.1:0-2557 GCA_964498045.1 uncultured Isosphaeraceae bacterium | reverse complement strand
CCCGCCCGAGGCCGTGAGAATGATTCGAGAAACGCCGGAGCGTCGAAAAGTCGAAACGCCGAAATCAGTTTCGCTGCGGCTTCCGGCGTTTCGACTTCTCGACGTTTCGGTGTTTCCGAGCAGGCATTGGAAGATCGCCGAATGCTCGGAATCGACCGGAAGCAGTTTCACGCCCTTGGCCCGAACGCGCGGCATCACGATCGCACCCGCCGCGACAAGCGTCTCCTTGTTCGCCAAGGCGATGTCGCATCCCCGGTCGATCGCAGCGAGAATCGCCGGGATTCCCGCGGAACCAACCATGGCGCCGAGAACCATGTCACCCGGCTGCGCAATTGATTCGACCATTTCCAGCGCGGCGTTGGCGCCCTGAAAGACCTTCGCTTTGAGTTGCCGCAGGCAATCATGCGGACCGCCATTGGCGACAGCGATGCTCGGCACACGGAATTTCCGAGCCTGGTCGCAGGCCATCTCCGCGCGCGAGCCTGTCGCCAGCCCGACGATCTCGAACGGCGCATGTCCAGTCGCGTTCAGATGTTCAACGACGTCCAGCGTGCTGACGCCAATGGAGCCGGTGGAGCCGAGGATGATCAAGCGACGTGGTGGCATGCGCAAGAGCCCGGATGATAGCGAACGGGACATTGCCGGCGTGCGTCGCGATCAGATTCATTCATCGTCGCTGACGGGATCACCGCCGGGCCGCTTCGACACCGAGCCGCGGCCGGCGCGATACAGCGCGCGGCGGGGTTTCTTCGCGGGCGTCGAGCTTGCGCCGCTGGAGGCCGATGTGTGTGATGGCTGGCTCGGGGACGGCGCATGATCGTGGGAACCAGGATCGCGTGAATGCGCCGTCGTCATGTGTGGTTGTGGATGACCAGAATGTGCACCGGAGCTCATGGCTGATTGGCCTCCTTGTTGATCGCCCGCACCGGGAGACCCGGTGCCGCCATCTGATCCTTTCCCCCGGCCGCGTCTTCGGCGCCGGCGACGCTTGCGCCCAGAAGGTTGTTCGCCGTGATTGTCGCCCGAGTTGCCGAATTGCGATTCGGAACCGGATAAACCGGCGTCGGCTGAATCGGAGGCCCCATCGACGTCCTCCGACAGGCCTGGTTTCTCGGAATCACCATCTTCGCGTTGCGTGTCTTGAGCAACTTGTGAAAAATGCGGCCCGCCGCGATTCTGCGAATCGCCGCTGGCTGCGATTGCGGGCAAGCCATCGCCCCCCACGCCTGCTCCACCCCGTCGGCCGCGTCTGCCGCGCCGGCGTCGCTTGCGCTTGCCACCGCTTTGTTGTCCGGACTGCGAGGGTTGACCCGCAGTGTGATTGCTTTCTCCACCGGTGAGTGGAAGTGCGGCAGATGTGGCGTCATCGGCAAACATATGGCGGATCACGTCCGCTTCCTCGGACGAAACCATTGACAGCGCGCTTGTGACTTGATGTACGCCTGGGTCAGGATTGATGCGATCCATCAACTCGCTTGAAGTGACGTTGAGCTCCTTTGCGAGCTCGTGGACGCGCACGTTCTGACCCTCGCCGATGACCTCCGACCCCAACGTCGACGGCGCCGCTTGATCCAGATCCGCGCGGTCGGATTGTCCATGCAGCTCTGCAGGCCCGGCCTGGCGTTGCTCGCCGCCGCGACCTCGGCGACCGCGCCGTCGGCGGCGCTTCTTGCGGCCGGGTTCGCCCGGCTGGAGCTGCTGCTGGCTGTCATTGACGCGGTGCGGGGCGCCATTGCCTGCCTGTGTCGGCACAATTCCATCGGCGTCAGCGACATTCGAGTCAATCTCTTCGTCCTCATCTTCGCCGGCGATGACGTCATCCTCATCCTCGTCATAGCCGAGCGCTTCGAGTTCCTCATCGAAATCGCCCGACAGCGCGATCGCGGTGGCGTCAGCCGGGCCGCGTCTGCCGCGCCCGCCTCGACGGCGTCGTCGTCGCCCGCCATTGTCGTCGCCAGCTTCATCGCCAGGCTCTGGGCCGACAACCGCCGCCGGCTCATTCTGCTCCTTTTCAAGCTCCGCAATCGACGGCCGCGGCAGCGTCGGCAGATGTGAGATGTCGATGTCTGCGTTTCGTTCGTCGTATGCGTAATAATCCACGCGATCGACGGCAATCGCTTCGCTGACGCGGACGTCGATCCGTTTTCCTGAATCGTCCTCCATCCGCACCAGTTCACGCCGCTTGCCGGAAAGCAGCACACTCGCGACGCGAGGCGAGCATGCGACCTCCACGCGCTGCACGCGATCGTATTGCAGCAGGTAGCCGATGTGGCGCACCGCGTCGGCGGCGACCGATTCGGGATTCTTGATCTCGCCGTGGCCGTTGCAATGCGGACAGGACATGAAGTGGCTCATGCGCAGGCTCGGCCGCATGCGCTGGCGGGTCATCTCCAGGATGCCGAATTCGCTGATGGGCGCGATGGTGGTCCGGGCCCGGTCGCGCTTGAAGTTGTTGGTGAATTGCTCCTCAATGGCCTTGCGATGCTTCATCGAACGCATGTCGATGAGGTCGTTGACGATCAGCCCGCCCAAGTCGCGCAGGCGCAGCTGCCGGCAG
>CAZCGB010000572.1:0-2559 GCA_964498045.1 uncultured Isosphaeraceae bacterium | reverse complement strand
GGGCGACCGCGATCTCCGACAACAGCCGCGTCATCGTCGGGCATTACGGCATCCAGCCCGGCACGTTCTACGCGACGATCTGGATCGACAATCAACCCACCAAACTGCAGGACTATCTCGCCGCCAACGGCGCGACGGGCATGGATGGCCTGACGCTCTGGGCCGCAACCGGCGTGTCGGCTGACGGCACGGTCGTGGTTGGCACCGCGCGCGAGGACGCGACGTTTCGCCTGGTGCCGTTCCGCGCCACGATTGCCGCGCTGGCACCAGCGTGCGCCGCCGACACCGATGGCTCGCATTCAGTCGGCGTCACCGACCTGCTCTCGGTGATCACACACTGGGGCTCATGCCCGACGCCTTGCTCGGCGACGTGCGCGGGCGACATCGTGAAATCGTGCTCGGTGGATGTCAGCGACTTGCTCGCGGTCATCACCAGTTGGGGGGCCTGCCCGACGCAGTGATGGATCACCTCGGCCATCTCAGAAACAATCCGGGGAATCGCGGCCCGTGCTTCCGGCACGGGCCGCTTCTTTTGCTGCTGAGTGAGCGGAACGGAATGAACCTCGTGCATGGGATGTCGTTTGAGGGCAGATGAACCACTTTGAACCACCGTGGCTCCGTTGTTCCATGCGAGTCCTGTGCAGTGGCATCGCGTTCCGCCCGATATCCTTGCATGCACACCGTGGCTGAGCGTCCATCACCACAGCATCAGCAGGCCCCATCAGCGAAAACAGTCGCGACCGCGCCAGTTTCGAGCGGAGCGTTCAATTTCGCGTTCGTCGCGCCGCGGCATCCCGATGGATCCAACTGGCCGTGGCTGTCGCAGATCGGCCCGATGCGGAAGCACCACTGGTCGGCGTCGTACATCGAGCACACCTTCACGCGTGGAGGGAGATTCGGAGAGAAGCTCAGCAAGCCCTGGGTTCGCTGGCAATTCGCGCGGGCGATGCGGCGCATCGCAGCGCCACGCTGCGATCTGGCGTTCTTCTTCTCCACCGACATCAACCTTGGCATGACAGGCTGGCCTTCGGGGCTGTTCCGACAGCCGCGGCGCATCTACGTCGGCTTCACGCAGGACGGAGTCTGGCCGCAGACGAAGATCGACGCGCTCGCGCGCGCCATGCGGCAGCTGGACGCCGTCACGGTGTTCAGCGAGGACGAGCGGCAACTGTACCTCTCGCGCTACGATCTCGCGCCGCAGCGCACGCATCTGATACCGATTCATACCGACGAGACCGGCGACTACTCGCAATATCCCGATCAGTTGCCGGCCGATGCGCCGCATGGAATCAAGAAGGGCCAATTCGTGCTGTCGCTGGGTTCGCCGAACCGCCGCTTCACGCCCATTGCGCGGGCGTGTCAACATCTGAAGATTCCATTGCTGATCATCACCCGGCCGTGGCACAAGAACGATTCGCTGGATGAACTGGCGAAGGCGGACGCGACGATCATCACCAACGCCGACAAGATGAAATCGTTGACGTACATGCGGTGCGCACGAGCGGCGGTGATGGCGTTCGAGACCGATCAACTGCCCGGCGCGTTCACCACGCTCATCCACGGCATGTTCATGAGGACCGCCAGCGTCGTGACTTCCTGTCTGGGCATGAGCGACTACATCGTGCAAGGCGAGAACGGCCTGATCACGCCGCATGGCGACGAGGACGCGCTGCGGTCGGCGATTGAACGCATCTGGAACGAGCCTGGGCTGGCGGCGCGCATGGGTGACGCGGGCTTTCAACGTGCGCAGCGGCTGTATTCCCTGGAAGCGGCGGCAACAGCGCACGAGGCGCTGGCGCAACACGTGATGAATACGAAGCAATGAGCCGCGACGCAACGCGTCGCGCCGTCACGGAGCGGGATGAGTCGCAGGCGCGCTTTCTCGAATCATCGCGATGACCCAATCCTCAAGCACCTGCGCGATGATGCGCTGACCGACCTCGTTGGGATGGATCTCATCGCGATAGGGCCGCTTCCCGCTCTGCCTGGCTTGTGCGAATGACGGTCCGAGCTGGATCACGCTCGCTCCCGCGCTCTTGGCGGCATTGGCGATCGGATCGTGACCGGGCTTGAGATGATCCATCGTCTCATCGCGTTCAAGGTGCTCCGCGACGGCGACCTTTGCGCCAGACTGCAGCGCGAGGTGCACGAGCTCGGTCACCGCCTCAAGCGATTTGATGACGGCAGGATCATCTGGCGCAGATTCGGTCGGCTGGCTCGCCGCGGGAGCGGCGCTGCCCGGCAAATACCGCGGCAGGTAGCGTTCGACCGCCTCCTGCAGCGCCAGAAGCGGTTTGCGCGTCGGTGCGTCGGCGCCCAGTGGACCAAACGTCGGCACGTCATTCCAATCGTGCGATGAAAGGACGATGATGACGACATCGGCGTCGAAGAAGCCGAATTTCTTCACATAGGCCAGCATGTTGGGCGGCCCCCAGCTGCCCGCAGCGATATTGCCGACGACCACGGGGCGCTTGATCCGCGTGGCGAGGTCGCTGCGGATGATTTCCGTGGCGATGTCGCGCTGATCGGTCAGCGCGCCGCCGTTGACAATGCTGTCGC
>CAZCGB010000571.1:0-2561 GCA_964498045.1 uncultured Isosphaeraceae bacterium | reverse complement strand
ACAAAGGAATCGGCAGCCGGGGGCATCGCTTTTTGGCCCTTTCCCGCCGCTTCGGGTACAACATGGCCCGGTTTTCACGCGGTTCAGCGGCGATCAATCTTGCCGCAAACCGCGTACAACCCCTGTTTCCGCCGCCAAATCCGCTCCGCCCAGCCTCCCGCATGCCCAGCGTCACGTACAACGGTCAGAGTTTCGCCATCGACGGCAAGCGGCTGTGGATTCTCGGCGCATCCATCCAATACGCGCGCGTGCCGCAGGCGTTCTGGCGTTCGCGCATCAGCGCAGCGAGGCAGGCGGGGTTCAACACCATCGAGACCGCCGCGGTGTGGAGCCTGCATGAGCCGCGCAAGGGACGGTTCGTCTTCGATGAGCAGGCCGACATCCGCAAGTTCGTCGAGCAGTGCGCAGCCGAGGGCATGAAAGTCGTGCTGCGCGTCGGGCCGTTCGTCGGCCACGATTTCGACGCAGGCGGCATTCCCGGCTGGCTGGTGGACACGCCCGGCGTGTCGCTGCGCGAGAACAACGAGATCTTCCTCGAACACGTCAGCCGCTACTTCCGCAAGCTGCTGGGCGAAGTCAGCGACCTGCAGGCGACAACCGCCATCGGCGGCTCGGGCGGTCCGACTGGCCCGATCATCCTTGTGCAGGGCGAGCACGCCTGGACCTGCAGCAATCAGACGCAGGTCGAGAAGTACCTGCACGAAGTCACGCGCTTCATCCGCGAGAGCGGCATGAACGTGCCGGTGATCAACGCCAACGACCTCTGGCAGGATTCGCCGGGCACCATCGACACGTGGCGCGGCAGCGAGCATCTGCTGTATCAGCTGCGGCAGCTGCGCACGGTGCAGCCGACGGCTCCGCGCATCGTCAGCGAGTTCGCCGCGTCGCGCAGCGATGTGTGGGGCGGAGCGCACCTGGGCAAGAAGAAGGATGCGGCCGGCCGCGAGGCGAACGACTTCTCGCCGCAGAATGTCCTGGAACGCCTGGCGGAAGTGCTCGCGGCGGGCGCGCAGCCGATCGTCGCGCCGTTCCATGGCGGGACCAACTTCGGATTCCTCGGCGGACATCGTCCGGGCGGCGAAGCCGGCTTCGTCACCACACATGCAGGCGGCGATGCGCCGCTGGGCGAAGCGGGCGAGCGCGGCGAAAAGTACGCGGCGATCAAGCGGCTGATCACCTTCGCCAATCACTTCTCCAGCGTGTTCACCGAACTCGATCCGGAATATCAGCCCATCGCGATCGATCCGCACGAAGCCCGCACCAGCGCGCGGGCGGCGAGCGTGGTGAGCCTGCGCGGCACGCAGGGGCGCGCGATCTTCATCTTCGGCAAGCCGTCCGACGAGCCGATCACGCTTGTGCTCGACAACGGCCTGCGGCTGCCGGTGACGCTGGGCGATCAATCGGTGACGTGGACTGCGCTGGAGGCCGACCTGCAGGGCGCTGGTCGCCTCGATTACAGCAACATCTGCCCGTGGGCGGTGGTCGATCGCTCGATCGTGATCTTCCACGGCCCGGCGAAGTCGGCGGTGTACCTGTCCATCGACAACGTGCCGCTGGAATCGAACGTGCCCGCGGACGGCGCGAAGCCCGTCGTCGTCGAGCATCACGGCCTGACCGTGGTGATCCTCAATCGCGCACAGGTGGATGCGACGTACTTCAACGGCCAGAACGTGTACGTGGGCGTGGATGGACTCGACGTGCACAATCACGTGATCGTGTCCGGCGATGCGTCGATCAAGCCGTGGGTCATTTCGGCGGGCGGAAGAATCGAACCGCTGACAATCGCGACCAAGAAGGGCTCGAAATCGGAAGGCAAGGGCGCACATTCCGGAGCGGCGCCGAGCATCGGCCCATGGCAGGCGCATCCTTCGACGGCGCACGTGATGGGCACTTCGCCTCGGTTCGCTTCACTCGACGGCCCGGCCACACTCAGCGACTGCGGCGCGCCGACCGGTTACGGCTGGTATCGCGTGAAGCTGCACGCCAGCGGCAAGCACCTGGTGATGCTGCCGCATTCAAATGACCGGCTGCACGTGTTCCTCGATGGCGCTTCGGAGCGCATCGTCGGGCTTGGGCCGGGCGCCAAGCACGGACCGTTCGAGATCAAGTTCGAGAAAGCGGAGAAGGATGCGCATGTGATCGTCGCGCTGGCCGACAATCTCGGCCGCGGCAGCGCGGGCAATGACCTTGCGCGGCGGAAGGGCTTCTTCGGCCACGTGTACGCGGTCAAGCCGATCCGCAACAAGGCCAAGATCATCACCGCCAAGCCGACCAACGGTTTCGCGCTGCGCGGCTTCATCGAAGGCCGCGCCGCCGATCAGCCCGGCGATGTGCGGCAGGCGGCGTGGACGTTCGATCATCCGCGCAAGACGCCGGTGATCATCGACGTCGATCGCGCACAGGCCAGCGGCACGTTCGTGCTCAATGACAAGGCTGTCGCCTACTACGCGGGAGTGACCGGTTACGGCGAGGATCGCATCGTCATCGAGCCCGGCGAAGGCAAGATCCTCAAGCGCGGCAGGAACGTGCTGCGCTTCGCGCCCGATCATGTTGGAGCCGAC
>CAZCGB010000570.1:0-2568 GCA_964498045.1 uncultured Isosphaeraceae bacterium | reverse complement strand
CGCCTGCGGAATGCTCGATGCCTTGATCGACGGGAAGGATCGACATGTAGCCCGTGCCTGACAAACGGCCGTGGTTGAACAGAGCGCCAAGGTTGCGCAGCACCTGAGGGTTGCGATCACTGCCGGTCCAGACGCGATCGAGAAAATCCGGCCCCGGCAGGTGCAGCATGTCCTTGCTCACCTTCGCCTTGTGGTTGAGCAGGTCATCGGCCGCGCTGCCGAGGTACTCAGCGATCTTGGAGGAGGCGGATGCGGATTTGGCGGGTGCGGGTGCGACGGCGGTGGACATGACGACTCCTGGTGTGTGTACTTTCCATTGTAGCGATGACCGTGCTCAAATCTGCCGCTACCACCCCACCGCCTGCCCGTCGGCCCGCAAGTCGCTCGCACCGCAATACGCGCCGCTCTCAAGTTTGTAGATCGCCTGCCCGCGGCCGAACGTCACGCTGCGTTTATCAGCGATGTCGATGTCGTGCCCGCGACGCTTCAACTCCTCGTACACCGCCGCCTCAAAGCCAGGTTCCATCGCCACCTTCAGTCCCGTCATCACCTGCCAGCGCGGCCCGTCAAGCGCTGCCTGCGGGTTCATCTTGAAGTCCGCGATCTTCACCAACACCTGCATGTGGCCCTGCGGCTGCATGAACCCGCCCATCACGCCGTACGCTATCAGCGGCTTGCCGTCTTTCGTAACGAACGCGGGGATGATCGTGTGATACGGCCGCTTGCCGCCGGCGATCTGGTTCGGATGGCCGGGCGTGGTGACGAAACATGCCCCGCGGTTCTGCATCGCGATGCCTGTGCCGGGGATGACGATGCCCGAACCGAAGCCTTGGTAATTGCTCTGGATCAGGCTCACCATGTTGCCTTGCGCGTCGGCGGCGCACAGCAGGATGGTGCCGCCGGGCTTGGGTTCGCCGTGCTGGAAATCCTGGGCCTTGCTGGGATTGATGAGTTTCGCGCGCGCCGCAAGATACGCCGGATCAAGAAGCGACTTCACATCCACCGTCATGTAGCGAGGATCAGCAATGAACGCATGCGCGTCGGCGAACGCCAGCTTCATCGCTTCGATCTGAAGGTGCACCACATCCGGACAATCCGGCTGCATCTCGGCGATCTTGAAGTTCGAGAGGATGCCCAGAGCCATCAGGGCCGCCATCCCTTGTCCGTTGGGCGGAATCTCGTGCAGGCGATGCGAGGCGTAGTCGATGTGGATCGGCTCGACCCAATCGGCGCTGTGCGCCGCAAGATCGTTGAACGTCATCGCTCCGCCGTCTGCCTTCGCCGCCGCTTCGATCTTCATCGCAATCTCGCCGCGGTAGAACGATTCGCCCTTTGTTTCGGCAGTCTCTCGCAGCGTCTTGGCATGATTGGGAAGTCTGATGATCTGCCCGGGCTCGGGGGTTTTGCCATCGAACAGGAACGTGTTGCCCCATTCGGGATAGTCGCGATACGCCCGCAATCCGCCGCGCCACAGGCCAGCCGTCTGCGGGGCGACGGGGTAGCCATCGGTCGCCCAGGCGATGGCGGGCTCGAATAATTTCGCGAACGGCAGTTTGCCGAACTTCTTGGAGAGCTCCACCCAGCCCGACACCGCGCCGGGAACGGTGATGGGGTCCCAGCCCTTCGACGGCACCTCCTTCATGCCTTCAAACTTGGATGGCGCGACGGCCTTCGGGGCCCGGCCTGAGGCGTTGAGGCCGTGCAACTCACCGTTGAACCAGACGAGCGCGAAGTTGTCGGAGCCGATGCCGTTGGTGGTCGGCTCCAGGACGGTCATGGCGATGGCGGTGGCGACGGCGGCGTCGACCGCGTTGCCGCCGATCCGAAGCATGTGCAGCCCCGCCTGGGCGGCAAGAGGCTGGCTGGTGGCGACGATGTTGCGGGCCAGGACCGGCTCTCGCTGCGATGGATAAGGAAGCGACCAGGTGAAATCGGTCATGCGTTCAGTGTATCGAGGCGTGATTGAGCTACCTTGCCATGAGCGGTGTGAAGCCGCGAGATTGGGAATGTGGGCAGCACGGATTGCCGGCGATGGTCATTCCGCCTGCAATTGAAGGAATATCGACGACTCAGTGGATCCCGGATCCGCATCATCCGCCTATCTTCGTATGTCTCGCTCGCCGCAACGCATGCTGACCGGCCTTTCCCTCAAGTTCGTCATGTCCGTCTTTGCAGAACTTGAGCGCAACCGGCCGAAATTGCCGGTTATGTGGTCTGCATCACTTGCCGATGAACAGACGTACAGGAATTGACCGCCTTTCCCGCAGAAGGCCTCAAGTTCGCAACTCGAAGCCCCGGTAAGTGCAGGATGCGCGAGCCGCATAGTTCAGTCACGGACGAGGTTGTACAAAGATGCCCGACAAGCGCACCAACATTCTGATTGAGCAGTCCGGCGTGATTCCGTTCCGCATTCGCGATGGCGAATTGGAGGTCGCGCTCGTCACCGCATCGAGCGGACCGCATTGGACGATCCCCAAGGGTCACGTCGAAGACGACCTTCTGCCGCATCATTCAGCCGCAAAGGAAGCGTACGAGGAATCAGGCCTTGTCGGCCAGGTTCAGCGACGT
>CAZCGB010000569.1:0-2577 GCA_964498045.1 uncultured Isosphaeraceae bacterium | reverse complement strand
CCGGGACCGTCATCGCCGCCGAGGTTGTCGAAGTTGGCCTCGGGATCAGGCGGCGGGGCGTTCTGCTGATCCGCCCCGGGGATCGGCCGCAGCGTCGCCAGCGGCAGCTTCAGGAAGATCACGTGGGGAATGACGAAGAACTCCTGGTTGATCGGCGGCGCGACGGTCAGCGTCATGCCCGAGAGCGGAAGGAACGAGCCGTCGAACGCCACGCGCAGCTGGCCGCTCAAGCGCAGGTACTGCAGGATCGCCTGCTGCAGGTCGCGCAGGGCGCGGTCGCGGTTGTCCAAGGCCTGCAGAAGATCATCGGACGCCTCGGATGCGTCGCGGGCGGTGGCGCGGTCGGGCGCGGCGTTGATCGACTCCACCCGGTCCTGGCCGATGCTCACGTTCCGCTCCTGAATCTGCACCGTGTACCGCGCGCGATCGATCGCCCGCACCGCGGCACGCACCTCAACCGTCGCGGTGTCCTGCTCGCGGGTGAACTCCAATTGGCTCCGCTGCAGCTGCACCTGCGCCTGACGCAGCTGCAGACGCTCGATCTCGCGGTCGATGGGCAGGCCGATCGACACCCCCGCCCGCAGCACGCTGTCGCTGACGGCGATGCGCCCGCTGTTGAGCAGGTTGTCGGTCGGCACGTTCACCGAGCCGGTGACGTTCACATCCGGAAGGAGGTTGTTCTGCGCGATGGCGACGTTGCGGCGGGCGTCGTCCACCTGGTCGCGCTCGTTCTGCAGATCCAGCCGGTACGTCAGCGTGCTGCGGACCGCTTCCTCGAGCGTCACGTCGGGCACGGGCAGGTTGAGCGTCGATTCGTCGATCTCCACCGACTGCTCGACGGGAATGCCCAGGCGGACCTTGAAGCGGTCGATGTCCAGCCGCAGAGCCTCGCGCCGCTGATACAGCTGATCGAGCGCGGCGACGGTGGCCTGCTGCGCGAGGGCGGCGTTGAACAGGTCTGTGCGGCCGCTCTCGTACAGCGCGCGCTCGCGCTGCTCGACCTGGCGCCGCTGCTCGACCTGCCGCTCGGCGTTGACCACCGCGCGCTGCTGCACCGCCAGATCAAGGAAGTCGCGCACGATCTCGAACAGGAAGTCGCGGCGGAACGTCTCGAAATCCCGTGCTGCGTAAATGAGGTCGCGCTCCTGCTGAATGAGCGTTTCGCGGGCGGCGAGCCCAGCCCCGCGCAGCAGCGGAATGTTCGCGTCAAGGAGGAATCCAGCGGAAAGCGAATCGCCGTCGGACACGCGGCTGTGCAGGTCCTCCACCGCCGTCGCCAGCGCCCTGGCCGACACCGTGCCGCCGTAGGGCAGACGCTGCGTCACGCGGAAGTCGTTGACGACCTGCAGCGAGGTGGTGAAGAAGCCGTCGTTGCCGCTGGAGACGACTTCGGTGGAGATCGTGTCGAAGAAGCGCGGCCCCCACAGATGTCGCTCGACCAGCAGTCGCAGTGCGGCGGTGACGAAATCCTCTTCGGCGAAGATGTACTCGCGGCTGCCGCGGAAGGCCTGCTGCAGCGCGGCCTGCAGGTTGAGCTTGATCGGCGTGCCGGTGAGCTTGTCGTAGCCGTCCAGGCGCGCCAGCACGCCGCTGGAATCGACCATCGGCCGGAACTCCAGCTCGGAGGCGGAAGGGTTCACCGAGCTCGGCCGCTCATTGGCTTCGGGGCTGCCCAGGCCGATGTGGTTTGGGCTGGCGTCGTAGGTGTTGTGGATGGAGGCGGGATAGGCGTCGGGCCCGAGCGTGCCGCTGCTGTCCTTGAGCAGTTCGGTGACGTGGCGATCGATTCGATCCATGCCGTTCTCGCACCCGCTCTGCAGAAGCAGCGCGCAAACGCCTGCAGCAAAGGCGAGAACGGCCAGGGGAGATGGACGGGCGAATGAACGCATGAGGGCGAATGACGCTTCCGACTGACCGCGAATTGCTGATCGCTGACGGCTTCCTTTCGGCCGAAACCTGTTTGTACCGCGATTTTGCGAGGTTTGCCCGTCGCAGGAACGCGCGCCATGGGCCTGCGGTTCCTGCGGAGCCGCAGTTGTACCGGCGAGTTGGCGAACGGTGTCAAGTTGAATGTGCAGCGTCTGATCGGTCGGCTGCGCTGATCCCAAGCCGCGACATCACCGGTGTTTCGCGAAAGTTTGACAATCTGCGCGCGCCAGACCGGACCCGTCCGGCTGACCAACGGCGCGCACGAAGCGTCCAAAAGACGCGATGGCGAATGGCGAGAGGGGTTTCTGACAAACAGGGGTTGAGCTTGCGCACGCCGGACCGATGCGCAGCTGCCGCGCATGATCGCCGCCGATCGCGCGTGTTGGGGTTGCCGCCGCCACCGCCAGTGCAATGTTGTTGTGTGCAGCCCCAGGACCATCGAATCACCGCCACAGTGTTTCTCGAAATGCGATTGCGCCTGGAATCAGCAAACGAGTATGCGCTGCGAATTGATGAAAGCAAGGCACACTCGCGGCCAACAGCATGCACGGCGTGCGCGCTGACAAGCGAGCCGCCACGTCCTCGTGCCGCGCACGCCTCGCAGGCTGCGAACGCTCATACTTTGGCAAGACGCGCATGGCTGCGATC
>CAZCGB010000568.1:0-2582 GCA_964498045.1 uncultured Isosphaeraceae bacterium | reverse complement strand
GCTTCAAGGCCATGGGTTCGGAGGTCTTCCGCCAGAAGGCGACCGACGTGATGGACCTTGATCGCCGGCTGCTGGGAAAACTCATCGGGCAGTCGCGCGATCGACTGGCCCGCATCACCGATCAGGTCATCGTGGTCTCGCACGAACTCACGCCGGCGCAGGCGGCGTCATTGGATGTGAGCAAGGTCATCGGTTTCGCCACCGACGCCGGCGGGCGCACCAGCCACAGTTCAATCGTCGCCGCCGCCCTGGGCATTCCTGTGGTCGTTGGGTGCCACAGCGTCAGTCGCATCGTCAACGACGGCGACCTGATCATCGTCGACGGCAAGAGCGGCACGGTCATCGTGCGGCCCGACGAGAAGACCATCATCACCTACCGCAAAGACGTGGAACGAGCCGCGGGCGCGGCGGCTGGCCTGCGCGAACTCGTGCGCCTGCCTTCGGTCACCGCCGATGGCGTGGCGATCCACTTGAGCGGCAACATCGAGTTCCCCCACGAGGTCCGCAACCTGCTGGCCAACGGCGGCGAGAACGTCGGCCTGTACCGCACCGAGTTCCTCTACCTCACCAATCCCGCCGAGCCCACCGAGGAGGAGCACTACCAGAACTACCGCCAGGCGGTGGAACTGCTGCGCGGCAGGCCGTTGACCATCCGCACGCTGGACCTGGGAGCCGACAAGTACACACAGGAGCGGCAGGAGGAGCCCGAGCGCAATCCGTTCCTGGGTTTGCGTTCAATCCGGTACTGCCTGGCGAACCTGCCGATGTTCAAGACGCAGTTGCGCGCGATTTTGCGGGCCAGCGCGCACGGGCCGATCAAGATCATGTTTCCGCTGGTCTCCACGCTGATGGAACTGCGTCAGACCAAGATGATCCTCAACGACGTGATGGAGGAATGCGAGGAGGAGGGCATCGACTTCGACCGCCGCATCCCCATCGGCATCATGATCGAAGTGCCCAGCGCGGCGATCATGGCCGCCACCTTCAGCAAAGAGTGCAATTTCTTCTCCATCGGCACCAACGATCTGATTCAGTACACCCTCGCAGTCGATCGCGGCAACGAGCGCGTCGCCAACCTGTACACGGGCGCAAGCCCGGCCGTGATCCACCTGGTGAAGAACGTCATCCGCGCCGCGAAGCGCTTCGACACCGACGTCAGCCTGTGCGGCGAGATCGGCGGCGACCCGCTGTTCACCATGCTGCTCATCGGCCTGGGCCTGCGCAACCTCTCCCTCGTTCCATCGCAGATCCCGCTGATCAAGCGCGTCGTGCGAGCCGTCAACATCCCCGATTGCGAGAGGCTGGCCCGCAAGGTCGGCAGCTTCGACAGCGAAAGGCAGGTGATCAACACCATGCGCGCCGAGTTGAATCGCGTGCTGCCTGAGGCCGATGATGAATCGGGCAATGAGCCCTAGAGCCGGGGGCTTCTTCCGAACAACCCGCATGGTTTGCTCGCACAAACCAGACGCTGGAGTCGTTTCCCCCGCGTGGAATTCGTCATTTCAGCATCGTCTGACTATACTGATGAAGTGATCGGCGACTCGTGCCGATAATCCTTGGCAGCGTTGATGGACGGAATCCGTCTGTTGTGCGCATTGATTCGTCGAACTCAACACTCGGCGAAGTCCGAACAAGCAATACGTTGCTTTCGCGTCGCCCCGGCGGATGGTCCGCCGCCCCTCACCCAAGTCAAGTATCGTGGGGGGGTGGGTCGCAGGCGCGAGAGTTTGATGGAACATCGGCCGGCGTTTCGCAAGCCGTCCGCGAACAGCCATCAGCGCTCAGCCTGGCGTGCAGTAATGCGTGCCGCACTGAAAGCCGTTGATGCGCAGCGCGGACGATGAAGCGCAGCGCGGCCACCCGACGAGTCTCTCGCGGTGCGATTGAAGAATCAGATGCGAACGCTGCTGCCGTTGGCCCCCGACATTCTGCGGGGACGCTTGGTGCTGCTGCGTGTTTTCGCTTCGACTGAAATTTCAAGCGTCGCGCGGTACGCAACAGCCCCTGGCGAAGCCAAGGGCTGATGGCGTTGATTCATCGGGCCGCCCCAAGGATTGGAGCACGCCCCGTGGCACCCGCAAGCAAGTCCCGCACAACCAAAACCAAGACCGTTTCCGAATCGCCTGAACTCATGATCGTCAACGACATTCCCGGCGAGGAATGCCGCATCGCGATCGTGCAGGACCACCATCTCGAAGAGCTGTACACCGAGCGTCACGCCACCGCGACCGACGTCGGCAACATCTACAAGGGGCGCGTCATCAACGTCGAGCCTGCAATTCAGGCCGCGTTCATCGACTATGGCCAGGGGGCCAACGGCTTCCTGCACATCTCTGACCTGCATCCAAAATACTTTCCTGGCGAGGAGCGCACCGAGCGCGTGGGAAAGAAGATTCCCCGCCGAGAGCGTCCGCCCATGCAGGCCGCGCTTCGACGAGGTGATGAGATCCTCGTGCAGGTCCTCAAGGAAGGCATCGGCACCAAGGGTCCGACGCTCACTTCGTATCTTTCGATTCCCGGCCGACTACTGGTGATGATGCCCGACATGGATCGCGTGGGCGTCTCGCGCAAGGTCGAAGACG
>CAZCGB010000567.1:0-2584 GCA_964498045.1 uncultured Isosphaeraceae bacterium | reverse complement strand
GTCGATCACGATCGTCTCATCCAGATAGTCGGCGACTACCAGGCCGCATTGCGCGATATGCAGATTCACGGAATGGCGCTCACGATGATTCTCGGTGTGTCACTGAAGATCCTGCCGGGCATGTTCGGATTGCCCCGCATTTCGCAACGGCGCGCCATGACGGCACTGGTGCTGATCACACTGGCCGTGGCAGGCGAGACGAGTTTCTTCATCGCGTACCGCTGGACCGGCCTGCCCATTCTTGCGGGCGTGGTCTATGGGTGCTGGCTGATGCTAGCCGCCGGTGTTGGCACGATTCTCCTGGCGTGGCGGCCATGCCCTGCCCTGCCGCGCGATGACGGCCGCAGCGGCAAGTTCATCCGCGCAGCGTATTTCTGGCTCGCCGTTTCCCTTGTCATGCTTCTGATGCTGCCGCTGTATCAGATATTGGTGGGAGTGTCCTTCAGCCACGCGTACTACGGCGCGGCACGGCATGCCATCACGGTCGGCTTCATCTCCATGATGATCATGGGCGTCGCAGCGAAGATCGTGCCGGCGCTGCGAGGCACGCCATGGCGCGATCTCTCAAGCCTGCGCAGCCCCTTCATCCTCATCAACATCGGATGCGCTTTGCGGGTGATTCTGCAAACGGCCACTGATTTCACGCCCATCGCGTTCACGATCGTTGCCGCCAGCAGCGTTCTAGAGGTGGCGGCACTGGCCTGGTGGAGTGTCGATGTTGGTGGTCACTTGCTGCGAAGCCGACAGCCCAAGTCAGGCTTATCGCTGGAGGTGTGTCACGCCCCGCCGTCGATCATGGCTATGGCAATGCCGAATGCGTCACGCCTGCACAATGCGCTTGCCGGCGATGACTCCGCCTGCTGTTCAGCATGTGCGTCAACCTGTTCGGCTGTCGATTACTCAACACCACCGGCTGCTGGCGCAGCCAGACTTGCAGCCACATCGCCTACGACTGGGGTAGGCAGAATAACTTGTGAATGCGTCGCGGGACGCCTAGGCGATTGATACCGCGCGTGACTGTGCAAACGGCGAGTACGTGGTGGATACGTGCCGACATCCCGTTGGATTCTCAACCACAAGAAAACGTTCTTAGTCGTCCCCATTTTGATACTGTTCCTTTGCCTGTGCGTGTGGCTTGGAATCCACCGAGCACTGTTGCCAGTTGAATGGGCCGTCAATCTTCTGGCAGTTGAAAACGCATCACCGGAACTCAAACGGCTGATGTATGCCGATCCGGCTACAGACCTCACGCGACCATTGCTCGAACTCGATCAACTACATTGGCAGCGTGTGCGCGACGCTGACGGAATGTCCCCAAGAATACTCGGCCATTCGCCTCGACGAGACCCGACCAGTTCAGACTGGGGGAACGTGCGATTCCCGCTCGCGCCGAGAGGTGGGGTCCAACCCCGAGCGATAGGCCGCACTTCAACCGTCGTCTCGAGGCCCGCCGCTTGGCCCTAGTTCGGACGCGATTGTTCGAGCGACAATCTCCAGAGGGCGGATCAAGTGCTGGTGATCGGCGCTCTTCGACCTTGCCACGAACATCTCCAGTTCCGTGCAGCCAAGCACAATCACATTTGCGCCTCGCGCTCGTAAGCGCGCCGCTGCAGATTGGACGACGCTCAGGTCGCCGCACGATCTCGGGCGCTTCAGGTCCTCGTAGATGAAGCGCATCACATCCTCTTCCTGCTGCGGCGATAATGTTACGGGATTGGAACGAGGGCAGAATCGATGCAACACACCGGCCTTGCGTGCGCCTCGCGTACCGAGGACACCGACCGTTTTGTCTGGATGACGCATCGCAATCCACTCCGCAGTTGCATCGCGCACATCCAAGACACCGTTTTCGTGTGCATCCTTGTCGAGGAACGCGTGAGCGGTGATGCACGGAATCACGATTGGGTGACAGTGATCGTGCCGCAACGCCGCAATCTCCGCGTGCAAACGACTGCGGAGCCCACTCGGATCTCCCTCGATGCAGGCGGTTCGATCAGGGATGCTGCAGCCGTATCGAACCGTGATCTCCGGATACTCCTGGTCGCACTTCGGCTGCACGTGCTGCTCCACCGCACTGAGCAGCCGTTCGACGAAGTGGTGTGTGGCGCGCGGCCCCATTCCGCCGAGCACGCCGATGTGGCCCGGGCTTCCCTGGCGTCGATCCCGACCTGCGTTGTGGCGATGGCGGGCGCGCCTCGGCTCGGCGGGCCGGTCCTGGAGCGGCGGTGATGGGTGCGGCATGTGGGGGGCGAAGGCGAAGGCGGCGTGAGCGGGCAGTCGGCTGCGGAGCGGCGCGAGCCGCCGGCGCGGTCGCCCCATGATAATGGACAAGTATATCCGTAAATCCGCGCGGCTGCCTGATTTTGTGAGCCGCCGATCGGGGCCTTGACGCATGAATGGAGGAACCGGTGGGCAACTCTCCGCAGGAGCGGCGAACGTGCGCAGACGCCGGGACATCGTCGTGGTGAGCGGTCGTTCAGCGGTGCGAGCGCCAGCCGCGGCTCTCGATGCGCCGTCTTGCCCAGATTGTCGCGCCACGCCTTCGCGAGAGGACCAGGCCCACGATGAGAGCCCAACCGCCGAG
>CAZCGB010000566.1:0-2584 GCA_964498045.1 uncultured Isosphaeraceae bacterium | reverse complement strand
GGGCACTTGATCAACTTGAACAGGACTGCATTCGAGAGCCGGATTGGGGCACGTGCTTCCTCGTCGGCATCGCGTATGAAACGGGGCGCGGCCGGCCGATGGACAAGACGCGTGCCATCGAGCTGTACGAGCGCTGCGGCCTGATCAATCTCTACGCGGTCAAGGGCCTGGCGCGCATTGGACTTTCCGACAATGGCCCGGCATATGACCTCACTGTCATCGCCCGAATTCTGCAGGCGGCAAGCGATTCCAACGATGCCGAGTGCTGCTGGTATCTCGCATACATGCATCACTTGGGCAAGGGTGTTCCTCGCGATGAGGCGAAGGCCCGCATCTTCATGCAGAAAGCGTGCCAACTCGGCTCGACCGAAGCTTGTGCCGCGATCAAACAGGCCGTGTTGCCGCCGTTCACAAAGCCGCGCATGCTGGTTCCCGGATGGTCTTCGGCCTTCCAGCTGAAATAGCTTCGACCGGAACGTGAAATCACATCGTTGGCGCACCGCTCGTCGCGGCTGATTCGCGGCGCTTTAGAAACCCGGACTGCTCCACCAGAGGCTCAAGTTCAGTGTCCCGCGCCAAGCGCAGCAGGATCGGCGTGGTCATGACTGTCGTCAGCACCGCCATCATCACCAGCATGCAGAACACGCTTCGCGGAATGACTCCCAATTCGTAGCCGACGTTGATGACGATGAGTTCCATCAAGGCGCGGGTGTTCATCATCACGCCAATGCAGGCGGATTCGCGCGGCGTGTGGCCGGTGAGCAGGGCCGCCATGCCGCAGCCGCCGAATTTGCCGATGATCGCCAGCGCGCTGACAAGCCCGGCGAAGATCCAGAGCGTCCCGCCTTGCAGCGTGCCTACGTCCGTTCGCAGTCCCGTGTACGTGAAGAAGATCGGCAGGAAGAACACGGTGACGAAACTGCGGAAGTACTTCGTCACCACGGCGCGGAACTCATCCTCGCTGGACAGCGTCGCACCAAGGATGAACGCCCCGAAGATCGCGAAGATGCCGATGATGTTGGTCGCAATCGCACACAGGAACATGAGCACGAACAACATCGCCAGTGAGGTCAATCCGAGTTCATGGTCGCCTCTTCGAAGGGCGAACTTCGTCCATCGCCTGAGCAGCGGCTTGACGATGAACACCATCGCCAACGCAAAACCGATGGTCTCGCCCAGCACGAGGAGCGTGTTGAGCGGGTGAAACTCGCTTCGAACCAGCGCGCTGACGGCTCCGAGGATGATCCAGCCCGCGGCGTCATCGATCGCCGCCGCCGTGATGGTGATCGCTCCCAGACGCGAGCGGCTGATGTTCAATTCCATCATGATCCGGCCGAGGATTGGAATCGCGGTAATCGACATCGCCGTGCCCATGAACAGCGCGAAACCGTTGATGTCCACCGCACGCATCGCTCCGTCTTTTCCCAGGACGTGCTCGATGTGCGGATGCATCGCATGGGCCAGCCCGAACCCAAGGACGAACGGCAGCACGATGCCCACGATCGAGATCGTCAGGGACGATCGACCGCTCGTCTTGAGGTGTCGGAAGTCAAATTCCAGCCCGATCAGAAACAGCAGGAAGATCAATCCGAGCTGCGCCAGGATTTGAAAGACCGGCTGGACGCTGGTGTCGAACACCTGAGCCGAGAGTCCAGGAAACATTCGCCCAAACACCGAAGGTCCCAGGATCAGCCCCGCAAGAATCTCTCCAACCACGATTGGCTGTCCGAGCTTTCGGAACAGCATGCCAAAACCCCGGGCCGCGACCATGATCACGCACAATTGAATGAGCACGATCAACAGTCGGGCTTCGACATCAGAAGCCAGAAACAAGGGGATACTGCGCACTCGTCAAGCATAGCATGCAGAAGGAAGTGCGCAGCGACAGCGTCGTGTCGGCTGGCGCTGGCTGATAGCGCGGGAGTTCATCCATTCCCCCGGATTTGATCGCGCCACTGAACGAATTCCGAACCGCTGCAGTTGCGTTGGGCCGGCGAAGCTGCGCTGGAGCTTCTTCTAATCCTTCAATTCAACGCTGACGACTCGCAGTTCAGTCGTTCCCACGTTCTCCAGCGCGTGCGGCGGCATCGGTTCGGACCAGAGCGCTCTTGGGGGTGGAATCAGGCCCGGCGCGTGCCGCGAATCCAACATCACATTGCCCTTGTCGTCGTACCGTACGAAATCGCTCCAACTGAGCACGTGAATGGTCATTGGCCATTGATGCGTGTGCACGGCGGTGCGCTCACCCGGCGCGATGCGCGTCTCCAGCACGCGCACGCGATGGTTCTCCATAATCAGCCGATGATGCCGCGGCGCTGCAATCACGGCGTCCAAGGCCGCAGGCCACTGGCCGGATCCGTTGGCATTCGAGTTGATCTCAGCGTGCGGCATGGCGGAGGCTTCGAGCATACACGCCGCCGACCGCGCGTGATCGCGGTATCCTCTCCGCTCATGAGCAAAACCCGATTGGAAGCCTTCAGCGACGGTGTGATCGCCATCATCATCACCATCATGGTGCTTGAGATGAAGGTGCCACACGTCCCTGCACACGACGGCGGGCACGCGGCCGCGCCCACGCTCACCG
>CAZCGB010000565.1:0-2588 GCA_964498045.1 uncultured Isosphaeraceae bacterium | reverse complement strand
GGCGCACTCGGCGATCATGAAAGCCGCCAAGGGTATTGAGATCGCCTACGGCGAGACCGGCGCTGACACCTTCATCAACGCCCGGCTCGAGACCGGCAGCGCGGACGACGCACAGAACCTCAGCGACATCATGCGTGGCCTGGTGGCGATGGCGCGGTATGCCGCCAATCAGGACGATGAACTCAAGCCTCTGCTGGCTCCGACCAGATCATTGCAGATGAAGACTGATGGCGCGACCATCTCGATGAGCTTGAAGCACAGCACACAGGGGATCATCGATGCGCTCACCGCGATGCAAGCCGAGGAGCACGGCGACGAACACCACGGCGAAGTCGAAATCAAGGCCGGCGTGAAGCTGCACGGCCACCAATCAAAGGACAAGGATGATGACGCCAAGGGCAAAAGCGATGATGACAAGGATCAATGATTGAACGAGCAGATGTCGCGCGATTCCCACGATTTTGCCGGGCTGCAGGTTGAAGCCCTGGTCTCGCGCGCGCAATCGGGATCGCTCGATGCGTTCACGGAAGTCGTCGCGCGATTTGAGGGCCGGCTGTTCAACTTCATCGCCCGACGACTGGGTGGCGGCCGACGTCCAATCGTCGCCGATGCCGAAGACCTCACGCAGGAGGCCTTCCTTCGCGCGTGGCGCAATCTCGGAGACTTCCGCCCGACGCACAAGTTCAGCACCTGGCTGTTCACGATCGCCGGCCGGCTGGTCGTCGATCACCTGCGGCATCAGGGCGTGCGCAAAGCGGCGGCCGAGTCCATCGCGCATGACGCCAATAGGCGCATGCACGATCAGCAGCGCGAAAGATCGCCATTGGTCGACGTCGAATCCCGCAATCTCTGGACGATCGCCCGCGAGACACTGACCGACGAGCAGCATGCGGCCTTGTGGCTGCGGTATGCCGAGGATCTGTCGCCGGGCGAGGTCGCGCGCGTGCTTGGTCGCAGCGAGGTGTCGGTGCGCGTCATGCTTTTCCGCGCTCGAAAGGCGCTTGCGCCGCATGCGATGAGCATGCTCAGAGGTCAAGAGCACAAGAAAGAAATGCGATCATCGCCGGTCGCCGGAGGTGTGACATGAAGAACGCCATAGAGCGTGAAAACCGTGGTGACCCAGTTGCGAATCTGCTTCGACAGCAGGCGGCCGAAGCGCGCCTGCGACCTTCACCTGCACTGCGTGATCGAACGCTGGCGGCCTTGCGCAAACCAACCGAGTCCATGACGATTGGTCACGCGAGTATCCCCTTCTGGTCCTGGTCTCTGGCTGCGGCTGCGGTGATCACGCTGGCGATTCTTGCGGTCTGGACGATGCAGCCGAACGTCGCTCCGATGGAATCGTCGCCGTCGAATGTTCAAGCACTTCGCGATCTGACTGCGCCGATCCGCCCACCCGTCGCGCGTCTGGCGTCGTTCACACAGCCGCTCGAACGCGAGGCAGCCGCGCTTCGCGGCGACCTCAAGCGTCTGGGTGATCGGGTTCGCAAAGCCATCCCATTGCCGCGCAAGCCTGTCGATGACCAGCTCAACCCCAGTTTGTGATCACAGCAAGCAGGTCGCCCACACCTACCGCGCCTGATCCGTCGACATCTGCCGGACAGACCTGTGGCCCGCCGAAGCATGGCCCCCACGCCAGGATCACCGCCAGGAGGTCGGCGACATTCACGTGTCCATCGCCGCCCGTTGGGCTGACATCTCCGACACCGGGCCCGGAGTAGACGATTCGATAGACGCGATTGTCGAAGATCGAGACATAGTGCAACTCGCCTGTGAGGGGATGCACCGCCATGTCCACGGGTGTGCCGACGTTGTCGCCAAACTCGAAGAAGTTGCTCAGCGCGCTGTTGCCATCAACGCGCAGCACGCGAATCCAGCCATATTGGAAATCGCCGAAGAACAACGCGCCGCGATACGCCAGGGGATACGCCGTGCCCGTGCCAAACGTGCCGCCAATGGCGTTCGCCCCGACATACCCGGGTGGCTGTGAGAAGTCAGGCACGTTGTGATGCCAGAACACCAGTGGACTCGTCAGAGTCCCCAGCGTGCCGCACGCAAATCCGGCGGGCGCGATGCCCGGATACGTCAGCGTCGCTCCCACGCCCTCGCGGCAAGGCCAGCCGAAATTCAAGCCCCCTGTCGCCGCAACGTTGATTTCCTCCCAGTTGTTCCACCCAACGTCACCCACGAACAGCGTTCCCGGCGAATTAACGGGCGGACCCGGCTGAACCGCAAAGCGAAATGGGTTGCGGAATCCGCGCAACCAGATGCGCGATTGCGCATGCGAACCATTGCCATCCCAGAATGGATTGCTCGGCAATCCCAGTCCGGTTTCCGGATCGATTCGCAGAATCTTGCCGTTCATCGAACCAAGATATTGCGCGCGAAACGCGCCGATGTTCTGGTCGCCAGCAAAATACGGCGGCTGAAAACATGCCGGATCATTCCCTCCCGCGTCAGCGAATTCATAATGCCCGCCGTCGCCGCAGCTCACCAGCAGCATGCCGTCGCGCCCGAAACGCAGCGCGTCAATCGTGTGCGCCCAGCACGCGGGAATGCCTTCGGTGATGGTTGCGCCGATGAGGACC